>NZ_JBMFWB010000006.1:0-86049 GCF_049965695.1 Athalassotoga sp.
TTCGTGGATCAAGTCAATTATGGTCACGGGTGGTTTATTCCAACGGCAAATGGAAATTCTTCAAAATTGCTTGATAATCCGTATTCCGCACTTGTCTTTTACGTCAAAGGCAGTAATCCATCGATGAATTTCAAAATAGAGTTAAAAAGTCCAAACAACGGCGTGGAATATTATTACGTTGATGCCGGCACAAAGTGGACAAAAGTCGTTGTACCTTTCAGCAAAATGTCAGTTTACACGTGGACAAAGCCTGTGGACTTTTCAAGATTGATTCAGATGACTTTTGTTTTTGAAAATAACGTCGACAGCATCAAAGAAGGCACCATATACGTTGCGCGGATAGGCTTTTCTTAGTTAAAAAATAACAAAAAAGACATCAAATATAAATTTGAACATAACGTTTAATGTTATACAATCACTTTAAAAGTGTTGAAATTTTGTCGGCTAAAAGGTGATATCGGTGAACTTTTGTGATTTCTTAAAAAATAAAAAGTACGTCAAGTGTCCGCCCGGTGGAGCGGTACTTTGATCGTACCTTGATATATTCCCGATCCACCGGGCCACATCTGAAAGATGTGGCCTTTTTCATTTAAGAAGGAGATGAAAAGATGGAAATATCTTATTACACGGCAACGGGAAATTCATTTGTAATGTACGATTCTGTTGGGAAAACATTAACCTATGAAGAAAAAAGCGACCTTGTTTTAAAAAATGTCGGAGATCGGGACGGAATGATCTTTGTTGAGAAGAAAGACAAATTTTTCATGGATTATTTCAACAGAGATGGGCAAAGAGCTGAATTTTGCGGAAATGGTGCGAGAAGTTTTGTCAAATATCTTCATGATGCCGGATACATAAAAGAAAACGTCCTTTTCGATTCTTTTGCTGGGCAGGTTGAAGGCCATCTTGTTGATGGTGAAATCATGATCAAGATGCCAAAGATAAGAACGGATGATAAATTGGGATCTGTTGCAGGTCATTACGTGGTTGTCGGGGTGCCTCATTACGTCATTTTTGTTGACGATGTCAAAAATGTGGATGTTAAAAAGTTGGGATTTAGACTGAGAAATGAACTTGATGCCAACATTGACTTTGTTGAGATTAAAGATCACGAAATAGAGATGAGAACTTACGAGCGAGGCGTTGAAGGCGAAACAAAAGCGTGCGGTACAGGTGCAACGGCAAGCGCTTACGTTTCAAGAATAACACAACGATGGCATGTACAAAAGATCAACGTGTCAGTTCCCGGCGGAAATTTAAAGGTAATTTTTAAAGGAAAAGATGTATACCTTCAAGGAGGTGTTGATAATGTTTAGAGGAGTTGGAACGGCAATTGTAACGCCATTTAAAGCAGGAGAAATTGATTTTAAAAGTTACGATCGATTGGTGAAATTTCAGATCGATAACGGAGTAAGCGCGATATTTGTACTCGGAACTACAGGAGAATCTCCAACCGTTGAGTTGGACGAAAGCGCAAAGTTGATAGACAGAACTGTTGAGTTATGTCATGACCGTGCCGAGGTTATAGCCGGTGCCGGAACGAATAGCACCAAAAAGGCTCTTGAACTTGTAAAACATGCCGAAATGCACGGCGCTAACGGTGTACTTGTCGTGACTCCTTATTACAACAAGCCAACACAAAAAGGGCTTTACGAACATTACAAATACATCTCCGAGCGTACGTCTTTGAACATCGTCATCTACAACGTTCCGGGAAGAACGGGAGTTAACATTTTGCCAGAAACAGTTTACAAGATAGCATCCGATTGCAAAAACGTAAGGGGCCTTAAAGAGGCAAATGCAGATATAAACCAGGTTGATATGGATATGTTGGCGCTCAGAAGCATAAATGATTTCAGAATTTATTCCGGTAACGATGATTCCGCATTTCATCTGCTTTGCTCCGGCGGCGATGGCGTTGTGTCCGTTGCATCTAATGTCATTCCAAAGGAAATGTCGGAGATGTGTAAATTTGTCTTTGACGGAGAAGTAGAAAAGGCAAGAGAAATTCATTTGAGATTTTTTAACTTCTTCAAAGCGCTTTTCGTTGAATCCAATCCCATACCCGTCAAGGCTGCGCTGGAGATAAAAGGATTCATAAAAAATGAATTGAGGCTTCCGCTTGTTACGGCCAGCGATAAAACGATTGAAACCTTAAAAGATGCGATGAAAAGGTCCGGTATAGCAGACAGCGAGGTAGCGTGATGAAATTCGGTATAATGGGATTTTCAGGCAAAATGGGCAAAGAGATCGTCGAGACTTTTCAAGAATCAGGTCATACACCTGTTTTAAAAGTAGATGACAGTCATGAAGTCATGGATGGTGTACCGGAAATTATGATGGATTTTTCAAGGCCTGAGGCTTTAGACAGAACCTTAAAAATTTGCGAAACTTACAGTTGTCCGCTTGTCATAGGCACGACAGGTTTCGGAGAAAAAGAAATGGCAAAATTAAAGGCGCTTTCCAAGCATGTGGGTATTGTACAGTCTTACAATTTTTCGATCGGAATAAACGTCATGCTTGAAGTGATCAAAAATATTTCGCCGTCTCTTTCGGAATGGGATGTAGAAATAATCGAAATGCATCATTCCACCAAAAAAGACAAGCCATCCGGAACGGCTATCATGATAAAGGATCTTTTAAAAGATGCACCCGTACATTCTCTCAGAATAGGAGGATTACCCGGCGATCATAAGGTTATCTTCGCAAACGGTGGCGAGGTACTTGAGATATCTCACAGGGCAATTTCAAGAAAAGCCTTTGCAATAGGGGCTTTAAAGGCTGCGGAATGGATTATGGATAAAAAACCAAATTTTTATACTTTTTCAGACGTAATGCATTCGAAGAGAGCGTGATAAGATGAAAACTGAAGATGTCATAAACCTTATCTCAACGTCTAAAAAGAAAACACCCGTTGAGGTTTTCTTGAAAGGCGAGATGGAAAAGATAAACTTTGAAGACGTTGAATTTTTCGGCGATGAAAAATTTGGCGTCATTTTCGGAGAATACGAAGATGTCATGAAAATACTCAAAGATAACGTGGATCATGTGCTGGATTATCACGTGAAGATAGTCGCAAGAAATTCAGCCATTCCTCTTGCGGATCTTTCGAAATACAACGCACGCATAGAGCCGGGTGCTGTGATTCGAGACATGGTCGAGATCGAAGACGGTGCCGTTGTCATGATGGGAGCCGTCATAAACATAGGATCGAAAATAGGATCCAAAACGATGATCGATATGAATGCAGTGATCGGGGGAAGGGCTGTTATCGGGAAAAATTGTCACATCGGAGCCGGTGCCGTGATCTCAGGCGTAATTGAACCGCCAAGTGCCGTGCCGGTGACAATTGAAGATGATGTACTCGTTGGGGCCAACGCGGTTGTGCTGGAAGGTGTACACGTTGGAAAGGGAAGTGTGATTGCCGCAGGGGCAATTGTAATAGAAAATGTGCCAGAGTATACCGTTGTCGCAGGTGTACCCGCGCGAATCGTGAAAAAGGTTGACGAAAAGACAAAATCGAAGACTCAGATAATCGAAAGTCTTAGAGATCTTGGAAGGTGAGTAAATGAACTTAGTCGTCCAAAAATACGGTGGATCCTCTGTGGCCGATACGCAAAGGATAAAAAACGTTGCCAGAAGAATAAAAAGAAAAATTGAAGATGGGTACAAAGTTGTGGTGGTGGTATCGGCGATGGGTAAAACCACGGATAATTTGATCTCTCTTGCGAAGTCCCTAAGTAATAACCCTAACCCAAGAGAAATGGACATGTTGCTTTCAACGGGAGAACAAATCTCGATAGCACTTTTATCGATTGCACTTGAAGAAATCGGCATACAGGCAAAATCTTTTAACGCTTTTCAACTTAACATAAAAACAACAGATCAACATACCAAAGCACGCATAAAAGACATAGATGATAACGTGATTTCAGAGGCACTGAGAGATCGCGATGCGATAATTGTCGCTGGCTTTCAGGGAATAGATGAGTTTCAGGATGTAACGACGCTCGGAAGAGGAGGATCTGATACAACGGCCGTTGCACTTGCCGCAAAACTAAAATCTCTATGTGAGATATACAGCGATGTTGACGGAATATACACCTGTGATCCTAAAGTTTATCCCCCAGCAAAAAAGATCACCTATGTAACTTACGATGACATGTTAGAGATGGCATCATTAGGTGCGAAGGTGTTGCATTCGAGAGCGGTCGAAATAGCAAAAAAATACGGCGTGAAAGTTTATTGTGCTTCATCTTTCACAGATATGGAGGGAACTTACGTGGTAAACAAATTACCTGAATGGCTCGAAGAGCCGGTTGTAACCGGATCAACGATTGAAAACGGACAAACGAAGATAACCATTTCGGATCTTCCGGATGATAATGAAACGATATCAAAAATCTTCAACAAACTTTCTGACATGGGGATCAACGTCGATATGATATCTTTTTTTGCGGAAGGCAAAAAATTGCACCTTTCTTTTACAATAGTCGAAGATCACAAGGATTCAATAATAAAATCTCTCGAAAAAATTTTGGGAGAGGGTGTTTTAATTTCAAACGACGGTCAGTATTCTAAAATTTCAATAGTCGGTGTCGGAATGAGATCAAGCCCGGGAGTCGCGGCAAGATTTTTCTCTCTGCTGTCAAAATCAGGCATTAAACCGGCGCTTGTTACGACGTCTGAGATAAAGATATCATGTCTTGTTGAACCTGAAAAATCGCAGGAAATTCTAAGAACGATAGCAAAAGAATTCGATCTTTAGGAGGGTCAGGATGAACGATGAATTTTTGCTTCCAATTTACAGTCCGTTTCCTTTACAAATTTCTCATGCAAAAGGGATATACATGTGGGATGTCTCCGGAAAAAAATACATAGACACGTTTTCCGGAATTGGTGTTTTAGCCTTCGGTCATTCGGATGATGACGTAAAAGATGCCATGAAAAAGAAGATCGATAATTACGCGCATATTTCGAATTATTTTCTCGATCCAGATGCAATTGAAGTCGCAAAAGCGATAGTCGAAAGAACGGGACAAACCGGAAAAGTTTACTTCGGTAATTCAGGAGCAGAGGCAAACGAAGCGGCACTGAAGGCGATTAAAAAAAGGAATGGCAGGATAATTTCATTCACAGGCAATTTTCATGGAAGAACTCTCGGGTCCCTTTCATTGACGGGGTTTGAAAAACTCAGAAATCCTTTTGAACCGCTTGTCGAAAACGTGACATTTTTGCCTTTTGGAGATGTTAAATCCTTTGAACAGGTAATGAAAAAAGATGGTTCAGAGATTTCAGCCGTTTTTCTTGAAACTTTGCTTGGCAGCGGAGGACTCAAAACCATAACGAAAGAGTTCGCCGATGTCTTGATGACATTCAAAGAAAAATACGGATTCATGCTTGTTGCCGATGAAGTTCAGGCGGGCATGGGCAGAACTGGCAGATTTTACGCATACCAGCACTTTGAAAATTTAAAGCCTGACATCGTAACGCTTGCAAAATCGATAGGAGGAGGGCTTCCACTCTCTGCAACGATCTTTCTCGAAAAAAATGCAGACGTTTTTAAAGCCGGAGATCACGGATCCACATTCGCTCCAAGTCCTGTTGCATTAGCGGCCTCTAAAGTCATTCTTTCAAAACTCACGGATAAATTCATCGAGGAAGTCGAAAGAAAAGGAAATTATTTCAGAGATCGACTCAGATCAATTCGAAGCAACAAAATAAAAGAAGTAAGGGGAATGGGACTTATGATCGGAGTTGAACTTTATGCCGGTGGTGCTGATGTGCTTAAAGCCGGACTGAAAAATGATCTCCTACTCAACGTTGTGGGTGGAAATACAGTCAGATTTCTTCCGGCACTTAACGTAACGTTCGAAGAAATCGATGAGATCGTTGACAGATTCGAAAAAACCCTTGAAAGGATAGATTGAAATGGATGGAATCGAGTTAAGACATATAATTCACCAAAATCCGGAACTTTCATTCGAAGAGCATGAAACGCAAAAAGTACTCAAAAGTGCGATAGAAGACCTTGGCTCCAAAGCATATCCCGTTGCCAAAACGGGTTTAATCGTGCCCATAGCGAACGATAAAGATGAACCTTACGTGCTTTTAAGATCGGATATGGATGCTTTGCCGATAAAAGAACAAACGGAATGGGAATATGCCTCAAAAAACGGGTACATGCACGCCTGCGGTCACGACGTGCATATGGCCGTCATGTATGAAACTTTAAAAAGTATTTTAAAAGAAAAGGTAAAAGGTAATTTCATTTTCGTATTTCAGCCGGCAGAAGAAAGCGGAGGCGGAGCGGCACACGTTATTGAAGAAATAAAAAATCTTTACAAGATAAAATGTGCGATAGCAGAACATGTTACGGACGAATACGAATTTGGCACCTTAGCCTGCAGGCCTGGCATATTATTTGCCTCCGCAACGGAGATAAACCTTACATTCAAAGGTAAAGCGGCACATATAGCCTTTTACAAAAACGGCATAGACGCAATCATGACAGGCACGGATTTTCTGACTCAATTCTATAAGGTTAACTTTGAATCAAAAGTGCTTGCCGGTTTCGGAAAAGTTTTCGGCGGAAATGCGAGAAACATAGTCGCCGACACTTTTGAACTGCAGGGAACTATAAGAAGTGAATCTCTTGAAAAAACCCAAAATGTCATCGATAAAATTTCGGAGATGGCGGGTAAATCCTGCGATAAAATTGGAGCAACTTTTTCTTTGAGAAAGGGAAGCGTTTATCCTCAGGTCAGAGTTGACGAAAAGATGTTTCAATCATTTGAAAAGACAATTTCAAAAAGTGACTTTAAACTCGATCTGTGTGATATGAAATACACGGGTGAGGATTTTGGCTTTTTTTCTCTCGAATATCCGTCACTCATGTTTTGGGCCGGCACTTTTACGGGTAAAAACAAAGCGGGACTTCATAATCCGCTATTCTTGCCGGACGATAAGATTATTGAACCGCTTGCAAAATTCATATCTTTCTACGTCAAGAATTTACTTGGCTTAAAGTAGATATCAACTCGATTTCTATATCTGCATTTCTGGGAAGATTTGAAACTTCGACAAAAGATCTCGCAGGCTTCGAATTGCCGAAATATCTTTCGTAAACGGCGTTCACACGGTTGAAATTTCCAATGTCTTTGACAAAAACGGTAACCTTTACAACGGATTCGAGATTCGACCCCGCGGTTTCAAGAATTGATTTGATATTTTCGAAGATACGAACCGTTTTTTGATCGATTTCGCCGTCTATCAAATTTCCATTCGCGGGATCTATCGGAAGTTGTCCTGAAACAAAGACAAAATTACCCGCAACGACGGCCTGCGAATAAGGGCCTATTGCCTTCGGAGCCTTATCTGTTGAGATGTATTTCATGAACTCATCCTCCATTCTTCTTTCAAAATACCCATGATGATCTCATCATGATACTTGCCTTCTCTGAAAACTTGAGATCTTAGCGTACCTTCAATTTTAAACCCAACTTTTTGGTAAGATTTTATGGCACGATCGTTAAAAGCATAAACGTGAAGCATTGTTTTGTGAATGTTCATCTCTAAAAATATGAAATTCACAAGCACTCTCATGGCATCGGTGCCATATCCCTGAGAAAGAAAAGGCTTGCCCAAAAAAATTCCCACCGTCGCAACGCTGTTTTTCCAATCGAGATTGTTTACTCCACAGCCTCCGATATACTGTCCATCTGATATTCTTTCTATCGCAAAACTGTAACGTTCCGGATTTTTTGCGGATAATTCCTGGTACCATTTTTCTTCCTCTTCGAATTTCCAAGGGAATGGAACCCCAGGATCAAGATATTTTTTCACATCCCAGTCGTTTACGTATTCCCATGTAAGTGAGAGATCATCTTTGTGATATTCTCTCAATCTCACAAAGTTCCCATAAAAAATGTTTTTGGTCATTTTGCACCCCTTCAAAAAATGATATCATAAAATCTTTTTGAAATGAATTTTACCCTCATGCCAACAAAAATGGCGATAAGGCATGTGACAATTCCGACCATGAATTGAATATAAAAGTTAGATTCTGAAGTTACATTAGGTATAAACGGCACAAAAATGGCAAGTACTAACCCTATGATAAGTACATGATCTATGTATATGTCAAGAGAATGTTTTCCAAAGATCGAAAACAACTTTGAATATTTTTTACTTTTGATCAGGTAAGAAAGCCAGAGGAACACCGGCATTGAAAAAAAATAAAGCAAGTATTCAAAAGGGCTTAACGCAACATACGACTCGTAATCAAAGGTGAGTTTGGGAACCGTCAGGATCATCAACATAGCACCTATGTAAGAAAGGCAAAGTCCTATCCATATCCACAATGAAGGATTTTTTGTCCAGAATAATCTGCCATTTTTTGCAGTGTACATTCCCCAAAGATAAAAAAAGGCCCATAAAAGTGGGTTCCTGTAAGTTACCGTAGAATCCACGATTACATGCCCATAATATTGGGGTATGTAATAAAGCGATGTAAAAACCATGCCACATATGAATAAGATAATCATCAACGGCATTAATTTTTTGATACCGAAAAAGTACGGTGTAAATATGAAAAGAATTAAAAGCACAAAAAGAAAGTAAAATGGAAGGTATGACGTTGCAAAAACATAGTCAGACAAGATATCCCAAAAACTCAAATTGTAAGAGAAGCCGGTGTAATGTTCAAAGAAAATGCCGAGCATAATGTAAATTGTTGACCATAAGAAATAAGGCGGAAGGAAAATTTTCAATTTTTTTGAAATGAAATCCCAGGAATTTTTATTTTTTTCATAACTTTTGTAACCGAGGAAACCTGAGACGAAAAAAAAGATCACAACGACTGGGGTACCGAATGGACCAAAGAAATAAAGGATATGCCTTGTGATTGAACCGTAAGTTTGAAAGTTGTAAAAAACAGAATGAAACATCACAACCGTTAATATACCAATCCCTTTTAAAATATCGAATTCTTCAATTCTTTTTTCCATTTGCTCCTTCCAAAAAATGAGTCCTCATGAAGAGGACTCAAAGCCATTACAATCTGTAAGCCTCTTCTCCAAGTTCGACATCCAATCCCTGCTTTTCTTCGTTTTCTGGAACACGGATTGGCATAAAAACATTCACGAATTTTAAAAGTAAATAACTAAGTCCAAAACTGTAACCTGCGACTATTCCTATGCCAAGCAATTCTATCAAAAATTGATGAACATTGCCTTGAATAAGTCCCGACACGTGGTTTACAGCACTTTCCGCGAACACTCCGGTCAATATGATACCTAAAATTCCTCCGACACCGTGGACTCCCCACACATCAAGTGCATCGTCCCACTTTACTTTTTTTCTGAATTCAACGGCCGCGTAACACGCCAAAGATGCTCCAATTCCTATAACAGCCGCAGCCCACGGATGAACGTATCCGGCAGCAGGCGTTACGGCTGCAAGACCGGCGACAGATCCCGTTAGAGCACCCATTATCGATGGTTGTTTCCTTATCGACCACGAAAAGATGAGCCACGTTACGAGTGCAACAGATGCCGCTATATCTGTATTTATAAAGGCATTTGCGGCCAGAGTATTTGCGGCGAGCGCACTTCCCGCGTTAAATCCAAACCATCCAAACCACAAAAGTCCGGTCCCAAGGGCAACGTAAGTTATGTTGTGCGGTTCATCTATCTTGAATTTTCTGCTTCCAACCATCAAAATCGATGCAAGGGCTGCCATTCCCGCTGTGGTGTGAACAACCGCACCGCCGGCGAAATCCACAAATCCAATTTGTTGCAAAAATCCGCCGCCCCATACCCAGTGAGTTACCGGAATGTACACTAAAGAACTCCATAGAATAAGAAAGAACATGTAACTCTTGAATTTCACCCTGTCAGCAAATGCACCTGTTATAAGTGCCGGCGTTATGACGGCAAACATTTCCTGAAAAGCAAAATACGCGTAAAGCGGTATTGTCCCCCCATAATGAGGATTTGGACCTGCCATGAAGACATTTTGCAAAAGCAAATAGTTGAATCCTCCGATGATGCCATGAAAATCCGTTCCGAACGCAAGACTGAACCCGTAAAGGAACCATAACGTTGTTACAATTCCCATCGATGCAAAACTTTGAAGCATGATGGTTAAAACACTTGTTCGTCTGACCATTCCACCGTAGAAAAAGGCGAGGCCTGGTGTCATTATGAAGACTAAAGCCGCACTGATTAAAACGAAAGAAACGTCACCGTTGTTGATCATGAAACTTCCTCCTTTTCATAAAATGATAAAAAAATCAATTGGTATTGATCATTTCAACAAGTCTTTCTTTCAAAACCTTCAAAGCCTTGCAATCATCTTCGTTGTACTCTAAAACCTCTTTCATTATTGATTGATCCTTTGTCCTTTTCCACTCTCCCAAAGCCAGCATGGCATCATAACCTTTGAAATTTGGATTTTTCCACTTAAATCCCAAAATACCTGCGACATCTTTCAGCGAGTAGAATCTTACAGGTATAGCCAAAGATTTTCTCACCGTCGAATAAAGATCGACAAAGCGTTTCAAAAGATCTTCGCTTTTAGTCTTTGAAATATTTGCAAATTTCTGAATAACGTCTTTGTCGAATCGATCGTAATGGTAAATTGGAGCAGAAGGATACTTTGATATGAATTCAAGAAATGCTTTCCATGAACTTTCCCAATCATCGGTATCGATGATAAAACTATGATACGTTCCTTCATGGAAAACGCCAAAAAGATAAAGTTCCTTATCACTTTTTTCGACATCAAAAAAATATTCGTGATCTGACTTTGGTAGATCGGGCTTTTCAATTAAGATCAATTGAAATTTGGAAATGGCAGTTGCCTGTTTTACCATAGCGTTTGCCTCTTTTAGTTCTATTCCGGTGTAGGAAGCGATCATTTGAGGATTGGCATTTGAAATTGATTTGAGATCCGTGAAACCTGCTTTCAAAAGCGTTTTTTTCCTTTTTTCTCCTATGCCGTTTATTAAGGATATATCTTCTGTTTTCGAACTTATTTCGATGCATTCCGGATAAAACGGGCAACCTTTGCAAGCATAAGAAAAAACAGGATCCGGAGGAGATGGCTTTTCGAAACTCTCTTTTATGGAGTTTATCATCATCAATATGAGTTCATCGTGCGACTTTATTTTTTTCTGCCCATTCAAAAAATTAACGACTACTTCTGATTTCTCACCTCTGAGTTCCATCACGAATGACAAAAATGCAGATTCAATTGTATGCCTTTCTCTCACGCTTTTTGACGTTCTGTTTAAAATCAGGGTTTTGTTTTTTCCGTCATCAATCATTTCATCGGCAAAAGCCACAAGATGAATTTGACCGTAATCTGCTTCAAAACTCAAATTTCCAGTCTGATGAATTTCATTTTTCAAAAGATAGGCTTTTCTATGGCAAAGATAAAATATGGTTAAAAGCATTTGATCGATCGTCATCTAAAGATCTTCTTTCGATACTATGGGATTATATCTTTCATTGTAATCGTAAACATCTACTTTCTCTATTTTCTTTATTTTTAAAACTATTAGATAAGTAAGAGGTGTCGCAACGACTTCGTAGATAACTTTAAACAGATACTGGGCGATGATCAAAAAAATCAGATCTTTCAAATTCATAAGGCCTGTGAAAGTACCCGTTATGAATATCAAAGTATCCGCACCTTCTCCTATAACCGTTGAGCCTATCGTTCTTGTCCATAAAAATTTTCCTTTTGTCATGATCTTCATCCTGCTCATGACGACAGAATTCAAATATTCTCCAACAAAATATGCTACAATGGAGGCCAAAACAGCCCTTGGTGCAAGGCCGAGCACAAGGCTGTAAGATTTTGCCTCACTTTGCCACCAAACAGGTGCCGGAAGTGCGTTTACAAGCAAAAAGAAAAATGCCATGAAAAGATTTGCTCCCAAACCTAACCATATGACAAGCCTTGATTTTCTAAAACCGTAAACTTCCGTAAGTACATCTCCAAATATGTAAGATATCGGAAAGATCAAAACGGCTCCCGGAAGTGCTATGCCCCAGAAATTAACGAGTCGTCCTGCGGTAACATTTGCGATTATAAGGCATGTGACAAAAGCACCTGTCAGAAAAACGTAAAGTGGAGTTATATTTTTACTTTCCAAATTCACTTTTCTCCTTTTTCAATCGAAGTTGTCGCGTCTATGCCGCCGCGTGTTTTATAAGTTAACGTTATTTTCATCCATGCAGGATCTAAAAGCGCAAAGAGATCATCGAAGATCCTCTGTGTCGCCTTTTCCTGATAAATTCCAACATTTCTGAAAGATACGAAATAATATTTCAGAGACTTAAGTTCCACTATTTTTTTGTTGGGAATATACTCAATTACGACCCTGCCGATGTCTGGAAGCCCTGAAAAAGGACAGACCGCTGAAAATTCATCTGTTTCATATTTGACAAATTCCTTATCTTTATTCTCAAAATTGATAGTTTCCAAAAGAGAAGATTCTATTGTATCTTCACTCAGAAATGAAAATGTCTTTCCTTCTGCCTCTGGCATTTTATCACCTCTCGAAAAATTATATCATAACGTGTAATTCCAAAGGTCATTATCATCACTCCGGCACCTGCCGGAGCGGTGATTCGGTTAAAGTTAGTTCAGTATATGTTATAATTTGATTATGCAGGTAAAAAAGGATGAGAAGCGTTTAAGAATCATCGAAAGTGCCATTTCACTTTTAAGCGAAAAAAATTTTGAAGAAGTTACGACGGAATTGATCGCTAATCGTGCAAAGGTGGGGAAGGGGACGCTTTACACGTACTTCAAAAGCAAAGATGACCTTTTGGGAGAAACTTTGCTTTACGTGCTTTCTGAATTTCTCAACGCCACCGTCAAAACGAAAAAATGCAAATGCGATCTTGATCGCAAGATAGAAATGCTTTTTGAACTTTACGAAGAGATTGCAAAATCACGTGAGAACCTTTTGCCGCTTTTCATGAGAATATACATCGATGAGACCGTAAACAAAAGAAGATCGAATATTCAGAATCGCATGAGAAATCATCTTATAAAAATCTTTAAAGAATTCGAACCACAACTTATATCTCCTGTCGATGTTGCGGTTGATTTCATAATAGTCAACACGATGCCATTTTCAATGAAAAGATTTGCCCAGGACTCGAATTATTGGAAAAACGTGGTGGAAATCATTAAAAAAGGAATAAAGAAAAATTAACATTTTCGAAATTTAACTTCATTCCAAAAACTTCATTTCTTCATCTGTTAATTCTATATCGCTGGCTTTTGCGTTTTCGATAAGATGCTTTTCGCTCAAAGCCTTGGGTATCGCAAAAACACCCTTTTTGACAAGCCATGCAAGCGCAATCTGAGGTGAGGTTACTTTTCTGTTTTTTGCAACTTTTTCAAGTTTTGATGCAGTTGCACTTATTCCCATTCTGTTGAGCGGGCTGTAAGCCACAACGCTTATCGCATTTTTTTTGCAAAAATCAAGAAGACCCGATCTTTCTATTTCACGATCCTCAATGTTGTATCTGACCTGATTACAAACAACCGGACTTTTAGATGCTTCAATTGCCTCTTTGAGTTGAGAAATTGAAAAATTGCTGACGCCGATGTATCTTGTATAACCTCGGTCAAGCACAACGTTGATATTTTGAATCGCCTCTTTTATCGAAAGATCTTCTGGCGGCCAGTGGATGAGATAAAGATCTACGTGATCCGTACCAAGTCTTTTAAGCGATCCCTCGATCGAATTAAGCATATCTTTGATTTTGAGATGGTTTGGCCAAACTTTTGATGTCAAAAAGACTTTATCTCTTCCAATCTCTTTTAAAGCCTTTCCGACAACCTCTTCTGTATGACCGGATCCGTAATATTCAGCCGTATCAATGTGGGTTATTCCAAGTTCTACGGCCTTTACAATCGCCTTTACCGATTCTCTGTCATTGGATGGATCTGGTGAGATCCCTCCGCCCATTTCCCAGGTGCCCAAGCCTATTACCGGAAGAAACTCATCTGTCTTTCCAAGTTTCATCTTTTTCATTTTACACCTGCTTTCTTTGAATGAGAGACATTATCACAATTAAAATGCCTACCAAAAGGCTATTCACCATGTTGCCAGCCTTTGTAATGAAAACAGGCACAAAGGATATCACAGATATCCAAATGCCGGACAAAATTATGACTACAACGGAAAAGTTCACATGCCTTATCATCAAAAGGCCAAAAATTATTACCAATATGCCCACGAAAAAGTTATTCCACAAGTCTGCTGGCATACCTAAAATATACGGGAGAAAAGCCGAAATTACAAACCACAACCCTAAAATAAGTGTTACGATCTTTTGCCATCTCATATCATCATCTCGAAGATTTGTATTGTGGAGATTTTTCGGATATCTGCATCAACTCTATTCTGTTCCCATCCGGATCTCTTATCCAGCATTGCCAGTTGAAATCTTTCCCCTGTTTTGGTTCAACGTCTAAAACGACATTTTTCTTTTTAAGATCTTCGGCAACTTTTTGAATGTCATCAACTTCAAGGCAAAGATGAGAAAAGCCTGCCTCATTTTGAGAAACTTCTCTTTTTTTGCCTCCGTAAAAGAGTTCTATGAATTGATTTTTGCTTACTTTGATGTAATTTATCCACGGTTTGCCTTCATCGTCTCTTATTTCAAAGGCTTTTTGGAATCCAAGTTGATCGCAATAAAAATGAAGTGCTTTTTCCATATCGCTGACCGTATATGCAACGTGCGCTATACCTTTTATCATAAAGATCATCTCCTCCGTTCTATATCAAACAAAATTCAACTTCCGAAATCATCGCTCCGGCAGGTGCCCCCACTCGATGTCTGGTCCTCGCAGGCTGCGGAGGCCATCTCGAGGGCATCCTGCCTTCCGCTTCGGTAAATAAGCATTCGACTTTTAAAGTGAATTAAGTATATCTAATTTTTTCAAAGATTTGCCGGTTCTTTTGCATATATGACTGCATCGTTTCTCTTTATTTTGTTTATAGATATGGCACGTTTGAGAGCCTCATCGAAGGTTATCATGCCAAATTTTCCTCCGGTTTCTATCATTGAATCAATCTGATGCAATTTGTTTTCACGTATTAAATTTCTTACAGCCACGGTACCGGTAAGAATCTCAACTATTGGCACATAACCTTTGCCATTTGCAGCGGGCAGCAATCTTTGATATGCGACTCCTACTAACGTATTTGAAAGTTGAATTGCCACCTGTTTTTGCTGATGCTCCGGAAAAACATCTATTATTCTTTCTGGAGCAGATCCGGCTGAATTCGTGTGTATAGTTGAAAATACAAGGTGACCTGTTTCTGCTGCGGTAAGTGCGAGTTTCATGGTATCAATATCTCTCATTTCTCCCACGAGAATAACATCCGGATCCTGCCTTAAGGCGTACTTTAAACCATCTGAAAATGAATCTGTATCATTTCCAAGTTGTCTTTGATGTATCAAAGCCTGTTTATTTTGAAAAATGTATTCGATAGGATCTTCTATTGTTATTATATGAACCGGCCTTTCTTGGTTTATCTTGTCGATCATCGCGGCAAGCGTTGTGGATTTCCCGCTGCCGGTAGGCCCTGCTATCAAAACTATGCCACTTGAGTGATTGGCAAAGTCGGCAAGAATCTGAGGCAGACCCAACTCTGAGAAATTTCTTATCTTGTATGTTATTATTCTGAAAGCGCCCGTAAGATTTCCCCTTTCAAGGAAAACATTCGCCCTCACTCTGGCGACATTTTTAAGACTGAAAGAAAAATCAACTTCTTTTTTGTTTAAAGGCAGATTTAAAGATTTAATCAGATCTGTTAAAAATTTTGAAAGTTCCTCACTTGTGTAAGGTTCATATTTGGTTTGGGGGACAAGATCGCCGTATATTCTGAACACAGGTGGAGTCCCTGCACTTAAATGCACATCAGATGCATTCACGTTATAACCTTCCAGCAGTAATTCAGTCATATCAAATGCTTTCATGTCAACCTCCACTGATATTTTTTCATAGTAAACAGTTTTATCGATTCACGAACTTATAAATTATTTTACCACAGATTTTGACAACTAAATTATTCTGAAAACTTTAAAAATGTAAATTTGAGTTTGGCGGAGGGCATGATGCCAAGAGGTGGCCTCCACAGCGCAGCGAGGACCAGACATCGAAAGGCGAATGCCGGAGCCAACGGTATTCTACATTTAAAATGGGAGAATTCTTGCGCAAAAAAAGTTAAAGCAAGCATCCTCTTAATGATATAATACACTCGGGTGATGACGTGATACCAGTGGCCGTGGTGGAAAATTACAAAGATTCTCTTATGAAAATGGGAATTTTGGTTATAGACTTGTTTGATAAGTCTATATATGCACTTATCAACAGGGATTCCGAAATGGCAAAAAAAGTCATATCAGACGATAAATTAGCAGATGAAATGAGAGACAAAATAGTTGAGGATGGAATTTTGATCATCGGAGAATATGCACCGATAGGAAAGCCTCTTGTTCAAATAACGAATGGAATATGGATTGCAAATGTGCTCGAAATGATAGGAGATAATTCCAAGAAAATTTCTTATCATACAATCGAATTGACAAAAGAACCGATGCTTAAGCCGCTTGTGGATCTTCCAAAAATGGCATCCATAGCGGAAGGAATGCTGAGAAAAAGTATGACATTCTATAATTCCAATTTCAACGAAAGGATCATGGATGAATTGGTAGAAAATGAAGTTGAAGTTGATGATCTTTCTGAGAGAATTGAAGATGAACTTAAACTTTACATGATGGAATCATCAAAAAACGTGTCGAGGGCTTTAAGGCTTATCATGATTTCTAAATCCATAGAAGAGGTTACTGATTTTTGTCTTAAGATATCTTCTCTTCAAGCAGGCGGGGGTGCTTTTTGAAAACTCTTTACAAATACGTGGCCAAAGAATTTGTCTTTCCTTTTTTTGCGGGACTTGTTGTCTTTATAATTTTTGTCAGTATCGAGGTGTTGTACCAACTTTCTGACATCATCGTGCAAAATCACGTAAGCATATGGAATCTTTTTGTGTTGCTTTATTACTACATACCGCAATTTATAGGTATGGGTGTACCTGTGGGAGTTCTACTCGCTATATTCTGGGTACTTTCCAACTTTTCTACAAGAAGAGAAATGATGGCGTTTCAGGTGCACGGCATAAATTTAAAACGCATTGTCATTCCTTTTTTGATGATAGCCGTTGTGTTGAGTGGATTAACTTATCTCGTTACAAATTACGTAGTCCCGTCTTTTACGGAGCAGGCTTCAAACTACCTTGAAAAATCCGTTTACCGTACGAATTTCCCAAACATACAGACTAACACTTTTTTCAGGGCAGGTAACAATTACTTTTACGTGAGTAATTTCAACCCTAAGACCGAACAATTTGGATCTGTCATGATAACCACTCTCTCCGGAAACGAATTAACCGTAACTTACGCTCAGAGTGCGTATTTCAAAGATGAAAAATGGTATCTGCAAAATGGCAGAATTTACACGCTGAAAAATGACATTTTAACTTTTGATATGTCTTTTGATACCATGAAGTTGGACATAAATCAGGATATAGCGCAATTTTTGAGATCTCAAAAGAGTGCACAGGAGATGAGTTCGTCTGAACTCATGGACAGAATAAAACTTTTTCAAAGGCTTGGTCTCGATGCCAAACCTTTCATCGTTGAACTTTATTCAAGGTATGCCAACTCTCTTGGCGCTCTTATAATAGCCTTTTTTGGGGTACCGTTTTCTCTCTTTTTCGGAATAAAAAGCAAGGCGTGGAGTGCGATAATAACTTTTATACTTGTCGTGCTTTATCAAGGATCTGGAGCATGGTTAAGTGCAATGGGGAAGAGCGGGATGATAGATCCGGTGCTGTCCGCGTGGCTGCCGGACATAATTTTTGCGATCGTAGGACTTATATTTTTTCTTTTGCTCGATAGCAAGATCATCTTTAAACTCAAAGAAATTCTTGTCAGAATTTTGCCCTTTGCGATTGTCATACTTGTCTTTGGAATTTTTTCAGGACATGCATTTGGTGCCGAAACGCTTAAAATAAATGCTGGAGAACTTCGGATAATTTCAGCGACTGAGGTTGAATATGCAGGCGGTGTTCAGTTAAGTTCCAATCAATATACGATCTCCGCTTCAAGCGTGGATATCTTTTTTAACAACCAAAGATATGCCGTTAAGGCCATTTTTTCAGGTAACGTCATTTACGTTCAGAACAAAAACACGATATACGCTTCGCAAATGACGGTATTTCTCAACGAACACATGTCTTTGCTTACTGATTTGAGAGGAAGCGTCAGCATAAAAAATGCTGCAGGAACGCCCCAGAATGTCTATTTTTTTGGGGCAAATTCAGTTTACGATACTCAAAGTGGCACCACGACCATTTATAACGGTTACATAACAACCTGTACCGCAAGTCCTCCGCATTACGAATTTGCAGCATCAAAAATATACCTTGTACCGGGTGATCACCTGATAGCCGACAACATAGTTATGTACCTGTTCGGTATACCTATCTTTTATTTTCCCCAGTATTATTATTCTCTAACCGGAGGAAAACAGCCGATGCAATTTTCGATAAATTACGCTGGATCTCAGGGATGGTACACCGCTGCTCAGTTTAATTTTCAGCCGTCTCAAAATTTCAGCGGAGACGTTTATGCCAACAACTACACGAATGGGCCTTCAACATACGGCATCGATCTTGCCGGTACAGCCCTTAACGTCCCTTACACTTTTTCTTACTCAAACTCTCAGACTGCGGGTCTTATAACATCGCAAATAGTTCAATTTGGAGTTTCTGGGACACTTTTCAACCTTTACAGCACTGCCTTTAATTATCAGGATCAGATAACGGGCAACACTTCAAGCCAAAATTCAAACATTTCTATCTCTGGAAACGTGCTTGGTGGAAGCATGGCGGCGAAACTAACTCAAACTGTTGCGGGTACAAATCAAAGTTATACGTTGCCTTATCAAATTCAAAATCTTAACACTAAAATAGGTCCGGTTAACGTCACGGGTACTTTGAGCGGAAACAGCAGTTTTGCAATTCCCGGAAATGCCTTTTCGACCTCTCATTCGTTATCGGGAAATTTTTCCTGGCCTGTTAAATTTTTAACGTTGAATTCTATAACCGGATCATACTCCGATGCTTTCGGTGCCGGCACAAACCAGCCTATGTCTTACTCGACCTTTATAGATGCAACTTACGCGTTTAACGCGCTTAATTACAATTTTTACGGACTTGGACTCAACTTTTCATATGGAGCGATGACCGGTTTTGCACTTTCAAGTGCTAACGCTCAACCTTCCGATAGAATAGCATTGCTTACAAATACGAAATTATCTTATAATCTTTTTGGACTGGGGTTATCCGCACTTTACAATTACACGGAAGTCACCGGACAAAATCTTTCCACTTTCAGTACCAACAGTTTTCAAAACAACGTGGCATTTACAGCAAATTACACCTTTCCTTTAATTCCGTTAAGTGCTCAAGGACAGGTAACTTATGATTTCAACAATCCAACTTCTCCGTTGTCAAATGTAACTCTTACAACAGCATCAAATTTCAACCTTTTCGGAGTGAAGAATGCGTTAAACACAAGTTCGATAATATCACCTGCTTTGAAGCCCGTCAACACGCAGGTAACTTTGAATTCTCAGTACGGAGGAGTTTCTTATCAAGGTCAAACGCTTTACACCTACGGTACAAATTACACATCGACTTCACCTTTAACCCTTGCGAATCAGATCACGACAAATATTGGAAATCTTGGTTTCATAACCAATCTTCAACTTTCTTCACAATTTTCAATGAACATTTTTCCAAATCCATCTTTTGTATGGCCGGTACCTATAACCCTTTCCGCGAATATCCCAGCCTTGAATCTTGGAATATCTGCTCAGGGAAATATATCAAATTGGCAGGTTCAATCGATGACTTTGAATTTCACGACAGGTTCACAATGCCTTGGCCTTAAAGGGACAATTGCCTTTAACACGCAAAATGGTTTTAATTTCTCTCAATTCACTTTGACCGTTTTCATAGTTCAATTCCCTGAAAAGTCGATTTCTTACGATCCGGTAACCGGCAATTTCAACTTTTCTCTGTTTTAAAGAGGTGATAAAATGGAAAGTTTGAAGTTGATCCCGCAAAGCAGAGAGGCCGAAGAGGCCGTAATAGGTGCTCTTTTCATAAATCCAGAATCGGCGGATATCGTTTTTGAGATACTCAGGCATGATGATTTTTATTTCACACCTACAAAATTGATATTTCAGGCAATGGAGATTCTTTTTCAAGATGACAAACCAATAGACGTACTTTCTGTAACGGATATTCTAAATTCCAAGAAACAACTCGATCTTGTCGGCGGTGAGGTAAGTATCGTTCATTTTGCCGATTCAGTCCCGGTCCTTGGAAATGTGGAATATTATTCAAGAATGGTCAAAGAAAAATCTTTACTCAGGCAACTTATCGGGCTCTCGGGAAAAATAATAGACGCTTCTTACGATCAGAAAGATCCACAAGATATACTTAACGAAGCGGAAAACATGATATTCAAGATAGCCGAAGAAGAAAGTTCAAGAACCTATATGTCCCTAAAAGAAGTTATGGATACGACATTTGAAAGGATCGAAAAACTTAAAATTGACAGAGAGTCTCCTGAAAGTGGTTTACTTGTTTCAGGACTTCCGACAGGTTTGAGATCTTTAGATGCCTTAACTGCGGGATTTCATAAATCAGATCTTGTTATAATAGCGGCAAGACCTTCTCTCGGTAAAACGGCGCTGGCACTTACGATGGCAAAGTCTATGGCTTTTGAATATAAAGAAAGGGTCGCGATATTCAGCCTTGAAATGAGCGCAGACCAACTTGCGCAAAGATTGCTTTGCGCAGATGGCTTTGTCGATCTTCAAAGTTTAAGGGCTGGATATATTTCCGCAGAAGAATGGAGAAGATTGACTAACTCCGCAAGCAGATTGAAAAATCTCCCAATAGTTATAGATGACGATCCACTTGTGGATGTCATGAAGATAAGAACAAAAGCAAGAAAGATAAAAAAAGAGTATGGCCTTGATGTGCTTTTTGTCGATTACCTGCAATTGATGCATTCAAGAGACAAAAGAGACAACAGGCAACAGGAAATTTCAGATATATCCCGTGCCCTTAAATTGCTTGCAAGAGAACTCGATATCTGCGTCGTCGCACTTTCACAACTTTCAAGGGCTATCGAACAAAGGCCAACGGGTGAAAGAAGACCGCGATTAAGCGACCTTAGAGAATCAGGAGCCATAGAGCAAGATGCGGACGTTGTACTTTTCATACACAGAGAAGATTATTACAAATCCAAAAAAGACGAAGAAGAAAAAGAAGATCCGAATCTTCCAAGAGAAGCAGAAATAATAATAGGAAAACAAAGAAACGGACCTATCGGCAGTGTTAAAATAGGCTTTTTACCCCGATACGCCTTGTTCAGCGAAAAAGATATCAACCATTGACGGAGGTGTCATGTGCCACTCATAACTTTTGAAGGAGTAGATGGATGCGGGAAATCAACCCAGATTTTAATGCTTAAAGATTATTTCGACAAAAAAAATTTGAAATGTTCCGTTTTCAGAGAGCCTGGCGGAACGGTAATCGGAGAAAAGATAAGAGAGATTTTACTTGACAGCCAAAATTCGAAAATGGATCCAAAAACTGAATTTTTACTTTTCGCCGCTTCAAGAGCCCAACTTGTTTATGAAAAGATAAAGCCGGCACTCGAATCCGGAGAATTCGTCATTCTTGACAGATATATAGATTCTTCGGTTGCCTACCAAGGTTTTGGAAGAGGTCTCGGAAAGAAAGTGGTGATCTTCATAAATGAATTTGCAACCCAACTTGTTTATCCAGATGTGACTTTTTACCTTGAAATCGATGAAAAAACATTTGAAATGAGAAGGAAGGAAAAAAGGGATAGAATAGAATTGGAAAACATTGATTTTATAAAAATGGTTATGCAGGGATATTCCGAAATATCGAGTTCAAAAAGGTTTGTCAAGATAGATGCGAGATCGGATCAAAATCAAATTTTTCGGGCTATAATTAAAGAAATAGAAAGACGTTTTAATCTGTGATGGTGATTTGTTTAAGTGAAGTGCTATAATTTGTAAAACTCCACAAAAGGGAGGTGCCCTATTTTATGGCTAAAGTAGGGGGAATTACGGTAGTTGATATAGGTTCCTATAACATAAAGGCGGCATTCGGTGAAAGGGCAGCGGATGGATTTAAAATCCTGAGTTATTCTACTGTTAAATCGAATGGCTTTTATGGAGGTCAAATAATAGATGCGGTTGGCCTTAAAGCGAGTATAGGCGAAGCGCTTGGCGAACTTCAAACTCAGTTGATGAAGAAATCTTTAATCGGTCATCTCGCCGTCACCGCTTCTGAAAATCTCTTTTCACTTGAACTATCCAAAGTGAACAAGGATTTTTCAAGGCCGGAAGTCATATCGAATGCTCAAATTCAAGAAATAAGAGGCGAGGCTGTAAAAAGTCAGGATACGGTCGATGTGATACCCGTACGTTATACCCTTGATGGGGAAAGGAAGGTTATAAATCCAATTTCAATGACCACATCGAAGATATCGGCAGATGTGGTAAGGGTAAAAATGGATCAATTACCAAAAAACGAGTTGATGAATCTTTTCCAGGGTTATCCTTTCGACTCCATCAACATCATGCATCCAGGCCTGGTCGCATCCGAAGGTGTCTTGACCGAAAATGAAAAAAACAGAGGAATAATCTGCCTCGATTTCGGGTATTCCACCTTTAAGTTGACGGCTTACATGGATGGAATGCCAATAGGATACAAGTTTATGCCGCTTGGAGTCGAGAAGATCGTCAAAGATATAGCGACTATCTTCAAAGTTTCGTATCCGGAAGCAGAAAGGTTGCTCTTTTATCATTCGAATCTTGATTATGAAAAGATCAACGAAAATGAAATGGTGGAAATAGTTGATTTCAGCAAAGCCAAAAAGAATGTCAAAAAAAGGTCTATATCAATGGCTGCGTATGCAAGGGCAAAGGAGATGCTGAGCCTTTCAAGACGGAGTTTCAACGAAATAATGAACGCAAACCCATCTTTTAATCCTATTGGTATCGTCATAACAGGTGGAGGGGCTTCAATACCCGGCATATCATCGGTTGCAGGCACAATCTTCAACATGGTTGCAAGGAATGGAACTTACGTTTCTTCTAACAACGTTATAGTCACAGGCGCTGAAGATATAATGGGAGTACCTGTTTACGGGCCATTGTTCGGTGCTTACATTTACGCTTACAAATATGGAAAATTAGAGGCTACCAAAATCAACACTTTCACGACTTCGTCGCCGGCATCGCAAGAGCCCAAAACCGTTGAAAGGACATCCGGAGAGGGAAAAGAGTCTAACGATTCGTTGAAAAAATTATGGGATTTTCTCAAGAAATTGGTATGATCTCTTCTGAAGGAGGTATATAGATGCCTTTTGAGATCGCTGAAGATGCAAGTAAACAAAGAAAGATAAAAAGGGTACCTGTAATAAAAGTAATGGGAATTGGAGGAGCAGGCAATAACGCCATAACCAGGATGATAGAATCCGGGATAAAGGACGTTACTTTTGTGGCTGCCAACACAGATCTTCAAGTACTCGAGGCAAGTCAGGCCGATGTGATAATTCAACTTGGCGCCGAAACGACAAGAGGACTCGGGGCCGGAGGATATCCGGAGATAGGCGAAAGGGCTGCTGAAGAAAGTAAACCTGAAATCCAAGAGATATTGGATGGAACCGATCTCTTGTTTCTAACCTGCGGTATGGGAGGCGGTACCGGTACAGGTGCAACACCTGTTATAGCAAAGATAGCCAAAGAAATGCAGATTTTGACTGTTTCAATAGTCACGACTCCATTTTATTTTGAAGGAAACAACAGATGGAGAATAGCGACTGAGGGTCTAAAAAAACTTCATTCCAATGTTGACACTCTCATAAGAATATCAAACAACAAATTGCTCGAAGAACTTCCACCTGACACAACTATACCAGATGCTTTCTTAAAAGCAGACGAAACGCTTCATCAAGGTGTAAAAGGTATATCCGAACTCATAACGAAAAGAGGATATATAAACCTTGATTTTGCGGATGTTGAAGCCGTCATGAGAGATGCCGGACCTGCGATGCTTGGAATAGGCATAGGTAAAGGAGAAAACAGAGCAGAAGATGCCGCAAAAATGGCTATGGATTCCAAATTGCTTGAACAACCTGTTAAGAATGCCTCTTCCATAATTTTAAACGTTTCGGCTCCGAAAAATGTTACGATGAAAGAAATGCATGCGGCTGCCTCTGTTATAAGGCAAGGATGCAGTGAAGAAGCAGATGTGAAGTTTGGCCTGATAATCGATGAAAACGTTCCTGAAGATGAAATGCGCGTTACCCTTATAGCAACTGGTTTTGAAGAGGCAGACAAACTGCTCTTTGCAGATAGCGATATCCCCGCCATATACAGATCCGGTCTTGATGAGTTTTTAAGATAGAGAGTGGATGGTTATTTTGGCAACGCCTTACAAAAAAATAGGCGAGATACTTGTTTCTATGGGATATATAACCCAGCAATCTTTAGATAATGCTCTTGAAATATCTAAAACGAAACAAAAATTGCTGGGTGAAATTTTAGTTGAAGAACATTTAGTCACGTGGAGCGATATAGCAGATGCGCTTGCGGCTCAATATAATTTGCCGAGAATTCAAGAGTTACCTTCGAATATACCGGCAGATGTTATAAACGTAATACCTAAAAATCTCATTGATTCTTACAGAATAGTTCCTTACAAAAAAGAAAGTAACAATCTCTGGATTGCCACAGATAGCGTGAATAATTACACGCAGGTGGCAAGAGAAATAAGATTTTTAACAGGCTTAAATCCTAAGATTGCGGTCATCTCAAAAGATGTCTATGAAACGGTTTATCAGTATGTTTTTGGATCTCAAATTGACACATCTCAAATAGCGCCCATCTTGGAAGTTACAAAAGAAGAAGAGCCAAAAGAAGAAGTCGTTGAATCTGAAGAGGCACCAGCGGTAAAACTTGCGAAGACCCTCGTTGAAAACGGGATTCTTCAAAACGCAAGCGATATACACATAGAGCCATCCCAACAAAGTGTCATCGTTAGATACAGGGTGGACGGCGTTTTAAGAAAAGTTACAACCTTTCCGAAGAGCATGAATGCATCTGTGGTCTCAAGAATAAAAATAATGTCAAGTCTTGATATCTCTGAAAAACGTGTGCCGCAAGACGGAAAATTTTTCATAAAATACGAAAACGAGCAATACGATTTTCGAGTTTCTACCATGCCCACCATATATGGCGAAAAAGTGGTTTTAAGAATACTTAAAGTTTCATCATCCGAGCAAAAGATATCAAGTCTCGGATTTAGCGAGTACAACCTTAAAAGGTTTGAAGAACTCATAAATTATCCTTATGGAATAATTTTACTCACAGGGCCTACCGGAAGCGGAAAATCAACCACACTCGTCGCCGCTATAAACGAGATAAAAGATGTGACAAAAAACATCGTTACCATAGAAGATCCTGTTGAATACAACATAGATGGCGTTAACCAATGTCAGGTTAACGTGGAGGCGGGGCTGACGTACGCAAGATTTCTCAGATCGGTCTTAAGACAGGATCCGGATATAATAATGATAGGAGAAATTCGAGACAAAGAAACCGCTCAACTCGCAGTGGAAGCCTCAATGACAGGTCACCTTGTTTTAAGCACCTTACATACCAACGATGCCCCATCTGCCATTTCAAGGCTTATAAACCTTGGCATAGATCCCCACATGCTTGGAGTTGCCCTGATAGGTGTCGTTGGTCAAAGGCTCGTCAGAAAACTTTGTAACGATTGTAAAAAAGAGATCAAGATAAACGAAGATGTTTCTAAAGTTGCTGCTACCTTTTATCCACACATGGATCCCATTATGTATGAAGGCGTTGGATGTAGAAATTGCAGCGAAGGGTATAAAGGTAGAACCGCAATAAACGAAGTTATGATAATAAATTCGAAAATCAGAGAGGCAATCTATGCCGGAGCGTCTGATCTTGAATTGCGTGAATTTGCAAAACTTGAAGGTATGAGAACGATGTTTGAAGATGGCGTTGAAAAAATACTCAAGGGCATAACTTCTTACGAAGAAGTGAGCCGTGTGGTGAGGAGCGCATGAATGAAGAGACTGAAAAGGAGAGAAAAGTCAAAAAGCCTTTAGCAAGCAAAGTAGGTCTTATTCTTGGAATAAATTTCGCCGGAGTTGTGGCGATATTTTTGTTTTACATCCAGTTCAACGGAAATCCGACAATTAGAGTGAATCCGGTTACCACAGTCGGAGATTTTCGAGTTTACATTTCATCTTCAAAAGATCTTTATCTTGCCGGTGAACCATTTGATTTTAAAGTATATCTTACCAATTTATCTTCCAATTACAAAAATTTTGAAATATACGCTTTTGATCTGAAGATAACGGGTAGTTCTACCGATGTTTATCTTTTTAAAACTTCTAACGTTATAAGATCGACGATCGATCCCAAAAGTACGATCTTAATCTACAGTGTAAAAGGCGGAACCAATTTTACAACCGGAAATTACACTGGAAAAGTGTTGATGAATTTGAATGGGAAGACTGTTTTGATTGGAAAAAATTTCAAATACACTTCGAATATCTCCCCGTTTTTTACCTTTGCAAATGATTTTATAGTGGAAGGGCAAAAAGAAAACGTGTCGGTGTATCTTCGTAACATTTCTACAGATACAATAAACGTGAAGATTCAAAAGATCATCTTTTCCATCTCGAATCAAAGACAGATTCTGAGTACGAACGATCTCACTCTCAATTCAACCTTAACGATTCCACCTGACAGTAAATCGTTTGTTTGCAATTATCAAACAAAGACTATTCAAAATCCAGGGGATTACATTTTTGCAGCGAAAATAATAGGAAATCAGGATATGGTTGCAACTTCTGTGATTTCCGTCATAAACAAAGATGGTATAAGTGGCATTTCCGGCTTAAAGATCACATCTGATCTGCCATCAGACGTCAAATCAAAAGTGCCGGTTTCTTTTTCTGTTTTTCTCGTTAACGACGATGCTTTACAAAAAAAATATGTCATACTTGACTCGTTAACGGTTATAATAAAGAAAGATGACGTTGAATTTTACAGATTTTCAAGTGCCGTTCCTCATAATTTTCGCATAAATGCCGGAGAGAAAAAGATCATTTTTGATTCAAAAGCATTGCAGGAACTGACTTTTTCTGAAATTGGCACCTACGATTTTGAGGTAATGGTAAAGATAGGGAATAATTCCATAAGTTACAATAAAAAATTTCAATCTTCGTGAGGAGGAAGAAAAATGTACAGAGTATTGGTATGGGGAATTGGTGCCATGGGAAGTGGCATCGTGAAAGATATTCTAAAGAAGAAAACGCTTGAACTTGTCGGTGTTGTAGAAACGGGAAGAAAGGAACTGGGAGGAAAAAGTCTCGGAGATTATCTTGAAGTTAAAAGCGACATCAAAATATCTTCCGATGCCGAGAAGGCAATTTTATCGCTTGATCCCGATCTCGTGGTCATAGCAACAACCTCTTTTGTGCCTGCTGTCTTCCCGATGATAAAAGCATCTGTCGAAAATTCGGCAAATGTCATAACTTTAGCGGAAGAGATGGCATATCCGTGGGTCGATTAT
This sequence comes from Athalassotoga sp., assembly GCF_049965695.1. Lineage (NCBI taxonomy): Bacteria > Thermotogati > Thermotogota > Thermotogae > Mesoaciditogales > Mesoaciditogaceae > Athalassotoga > Athalassotoga sp. The sequence goes on from NZ_JBMFWB010000006.1 coordinate 27,833, forward strand.
CCAGAACTTTCTCACAGAATGGATTCAATGGCAAAAAAACATAACGTGTCTATTCTCGGAACAGGAATAAATCCAGGCTTTGTGCTTGACACGCTTATACTTTCTTTAACAGGTACTTGCCTTGACGTCAAAAAAATAAAAGCCCAGCGCATAAATGACCTTTCTCCATTTGGTGCGGAGGTCATGAGAACTCAGGGAGTCGGAACAACCGTAAAAGAATTTGAAGATGGCATAAGATCGGGAAAGATAGTCGGACATGTCGGATTCAGACAATCGATTTCCATGATAGCGGATGCACTTGGCTGGAAATTAGACAAAATTGAGGAGGAAAGAGAACCCATCATTTCAAAAACTCACAGAGAAACACCTTACGCCAAAGTTGAACCCGGTCAGGTTGCGGGATGCAAACATGTGGGGCGTGGCATTGTCAAGGGAGAGGTAAAGATAGAACTCATTCATCCGCAACAAATTCATCCGGAAGCGGAAAACGTTAAAACCGGCGATTTCATCCAGATAGAAGGAGATCCTAACATTTCGCTGGAGATAAAGCCAGAAATTCCCGGCGGAAAAGGTACGATGGCCATGGCCGTTAACATGATTCCCAAAGTTATAGAAGCAAGACCCGGACTTTTAACGATGAAAGACATGCAACTGCCATTTGGAATCGTAGATGATTGAAATGGCCAAAAAAGGAGATTGGGTCAAAATACATAACGTCGTACTCGAGTCATCCAATAGAGTTTCAAATCTTCCAGAAGATACCAAGAAAGTCCCACTTGAAGCGTGGATAAACGGATTTCTAAATGAAGACGGCGAAATAGGAGAAATGGTTGAAATAACGACTTTAAGCGGAAGGACAGTTTCCGGAACACTTGTCGAAGTAAACCCAAGATATATCCATGATTTCGGAAATCCTGTACCAGAACTGTTGAAAATAGGGCCAAACCTCAAAAAGCAACTTGAAGAAGGAAGCGTTTAAAATGTACGAAGACGTGATAAAAAGGAAAAATGAGATAATTCAGAAAGCCGTTGGCATAGATTATTCCAAATTTGAAATAGAGGGCATTGCTTTCGATTACGATCGTATGATGAAAGAAGTTTCTTACAGTTTGGATGAAATAAGAAAAATTCAATCTGAAACTCAGGTTGGCAACACGCCACTTGTAGAACTTAAAAACCTTACAAAACTCGTCAGGAAGATTTCAAAACTCGGAAAAGGCGCAAGGATATTTTTGAAAGATGAATCTGCGAATCCTTCCGGAAGTTTTAAAGACAGAAGGGCGTCGGTTTCCATCTATCACGCAAAAAATCACGGCTACAAGGGAGTTATAGCCGCAACTTCTGGAAATTACGGCGCTGCGGTGGCCTCTCAGGCTGCCAAATATGGTTTGCGTGCGATAATCGTACAGGAAACTTTTGACAGTAATCATGTTGGACAACCGGAAATACTTGAGAAAGGACGTGCCTGTGAAGCATATGGCGCTGAAGTTGTTCAGTTAACGGTGGGCCCTGAACTTTTCTACTACACTTTGAAATTGCTCGATGAAACGGGATATTTCGATGCATCCCTTTATACCCCCTTTGGAATCGCCGGAATAGAAACTCTCGGATATGAAATAGCAACTCAGGTTAAATCAAGATATGGAAGATTCCCGGATGCGGTGCTTGTAACCCATGCGGGTGGCGGAAATGTAACGGGTACTGCGAGAGGTTTAAAGAAGGCCGGTGCAAAAACCAAAGTTATAGGATCAAGTGTCGATCTAAGAGGACTTCATATGGCAAGTGATCACGATTTTAACAGAAAATCATTCACCACAGGCCACACGGGCTTCGGAATACCATTTTCGGCTTATCCTGACAGGGTAGATGTGCCAAGAAATGCCGCTCGATCTTTGAGGTATTTGGACAGATACGTACTTGTAACGCAAGGAGAGGTTTTTTTCACAACGGAAGCACTTGCACAGGTTGAGGGCATGATGAGAGGGCCGGCCGGTAACACATCTTTGACAGCGGCTTTGAGCATCGCAAAAGAAATGGATGAAGATCAGATAATAGTCGTGCAGGAAACAGAATATACAGGTGCAGGTAAATTACCCAGCGCCCAACTCACATTCGCAAAAAAAATGGGAGTCATCGTTAAAAACGGGAATTCGATAAAAGAAGACGTGCCCGGTAAAGTAATAGCCATACCTGAAAGCATCGAACAAATTGGAATCATAGAATACCCGCTTGAAAATCTCAAAAAGTCTTACGTTAAAGAATCAATAAAAGCGTACGGTAGAAGTAAATTTTCCGATGTCGAGAAAAAATTCATGGCGGAAGATACGAATTCTAATTCTCAAGAAATAGATAAAATGTTGGAAGAGGTGTTGAAAGATGGCAAGGCCTGATGATTTTGAGGAGCGAAGCAAACATCTTAAAAATCTAACAGATGAAGAGTTAGACAAAAGATTTTGGGAACTTACCGAGAAAATCGTGGATCCACTTATAGATCTTGCAAAGACACACACATCTCCATCGATAGAAAGGTCTGTGCTTTTGAGGATGGGTTTTGACAGCATAACCGCAAAAAACATAGTTGACAAGATCTTTGAACAAAAATTGCTTGGCAAAGGCGCCGGTAATGTCGTTTACAAATTCGCCCAGGCAAGACAAATTGACTATTTGGTTGCGGGCGAAATGCTTGTCAAAGAAGATCATTGGGACGAAGTGAGAGAATTGTTCGGAGATGGTAGAAATGCTTGATCCAAATAAAAAGATAGACATTGAGGAGATCCTTAAAAATCTCGAAAATTACAGGCCGCGCAGGCGCGGGTGGACGTGGAGAAAGCCTTGGAAGGGTAAGATGGACGGCTATGAATATATGCAAGCAAGTGAACCTTTAAAAAATTCGATTTCATTACCAGCGGCACACTATTTTGATAACATAGATCCTCAACCCGATCTTGTCATAACGAGTGAAATAGCATCCGGAAGATTTGAAGACGATATCAGAAGGATGAGAATGGCTGCGTGGCATGGAGCCGATCACATAATGGTTATAAGAACTTTGGGTCAATCACATATAGACGGACTTATGGAAGGCACTCCCGAAGGAATTGGCGGTATACCCATAACGAGAAAACAATTGAGGGCAACAAGAAAAGCGCTTGACCTGATAGAGGATGAAGTTGGAAGACCTGTTAACTTTCATTCTTACGTAAGTGGAGTTGCCGGTCCTGAGATAGCCGTGCTTTTTGCCGAAGAAGGGGTAAACGGTGCGCATCAGGATCCGCAATACAACGTTTTGTACAGGGGAATAAATCCAGTCAGGTCTTTCGTGGATGCAGCGGTGGCAAAAAAGGTAATGTCGTGGGCCGGTATGCTTCAAATAGACGGTGCCCACAACGCGAATGCTTCTGCAAGAGTTTCGTGGAAAATAATGCCGGAATTACTTGTTCAACATGGCATAAATTGCCTTTATTCCGTTAAATCTGGCATGAAAAAGGAAAACATAGCCTTATCGACTGTACCGCCTACAGCAGCGCCAACACCTGCGATGCGGATAAATTTACCTTACGCCGTTGCGGTAAGAGAACTCTTCAAAGGATACAGATTTCGTGCACAGATGAACACAAAATACATAGAATCGGATCTCTTCGATGCAACACGCATGCACATGATAGATGCCTTCGTCACAAGGCTTACAGGTGCACATCTTCAATCAACCATAACGCCGGATGAAGGCAGAAATGTGCCATGGCACATAAATTCGATTCGAGGCATCGAAACCGCGAAACATGCACTTGTCGCGTTAGACGGTCTTACAGAGTATGTCAAAATAGACAAAAAAAAGATAAACGATAAGGTAAGAGAATTAAAGATGCGTGCGATTCTTATGCTCGAAGAGATAATAGAGGTTGGAGGATATTTTGAAGCCGTCGAGCAAGGTTTTTTTGTGGATAACGGTTATTATCCGGAAAGAATCGGAGATGGCATAAAAAGAAAAAAAGATGGAGAAATAGCCGGAAACACTGTTGTTCCGCGTGACAAAGATTACATGGCACCCGTGTGTGAGCATTTCGGCTACAACAACCTGCCTAAAGGAATAAAGAAGCCATGCGATTTGATAGGAGGCTGCACGCTTTGTAAGCCGGAAAAGATAAAATACATAGATGAACTGGATGAAACAGACAACGTTTCTTTAAGACTCAAAGCAGATGAAGAATTAAATGACAAAGGTCTTATAAAGCCTGAAGTTGAATGGTCGAATGACGGGACCATCCAACTGGATATGACCTTCGCGGCAAATGAAGAGATCGCAGAAGTGGCAGCGATGGAAACGGCAAAGCGTTTAGGCTTAACGGACATAAACGTCATTCACAAAACAGTACTTCACCCGTCTGAAGGTACTTACGTTGAGATAAAAGGTAAGATTCCATTTGAAATAGACACAAAAAATCTCAAGATGCCCGAAAAAATAGATGTACTCCCAGATGATGAGATAACAAAATTTTTCAAAGATCATGAGATAAGTGTCGTTGCCGGAACGGTTGGAAATGATGAACATTCGGTCGGTATGAGGGAAATATTGGACATAAAGCACGGAGGCATAGAAAAATACGGCATAAAATATGTCTACCTCGGAACGAGCGTACCGGTGGAAAAATTGCTTGACGCCGCAATAGAGACGAATTCTGTGGCAGTCCTTGCATCCATGATAATAACCCACAACGACGTTCACATTCACAACATGCGTAAATTAAGCGATCTCGCGATAGAAAAAGGTGTAAGAGACAAACTCATACTCATAGCGGGAGGCACTCAAATAACAAACGATCTTGCAAAATCTGCCGGAATGGATGCCGGTTTTGGAAGAGGTACGCATGGTGCGGATGTTGCAAGTTTTCTTGTAAAAGCACTTACAAAAAAATTGAGGTGATAAAAGTGAAAATACTTTTCAAAAATGCGAATGTCATACCTATAACCTCTGAGCCTTTTAAAGGAGATGTACTCATCGAAAACGGAAAGATCAAGTCCACAGGAAAAACAGAAAAAAGAGGAAATGACGTTGAAGTTATTGACTTAGATGGTAAATATCTGTTACCTGGATTCATAGACGCACATTCTCACATAGGCCTATGGGAAGAAGGAGTCAACGAGCCTGTCTCATCCGATGGCAACGAATGGACAGATCCTGTAACGGCAGATGTAAAAGCAATCGACGGATTCAATCCAGAAGATACCGCCATAGAAAGAGCACTTTCCGGAGGAATAACAACTGTCATGATAGTGCCGGGAAGTGCAAATCCGGTTGGAGGTCAGGGCGCTATAATAAAATTCAAATCTAAAATTGTGGATGAGATGATAATAAGAGAACCTGCCGGATTGAAAATGGCCTTTGGAGAGAATCCAAAAAGAGTCTACGGGGATCAAAAAAAGACTCCATCAACAAGATTAGGTGTAGCAGCCATCATAAGAACTTATTTCACAAGAGTGCAAGATTACATGAAGAAAAAAGAAAACGCTCAAAAAGAAGGCAAAACTTTCGTTGAGAGAGACTTAAAATTAGAAGCGGGCGAACGCGTTTTAAGAGGTCAGATGCCTGCAAGAATCCATGCTCACCGTTACGATGATATACTTACAGCCTCAAGAATAGCAGAAGAATTTGGATTCAAATTCGTTATAGAACACGGCACCGAAGGTTACAAGATCGTCGATACCCTTAAAGCGAAAAAGATTTCTGTTGTGGTTGGACCGCTTTTGACTTTCAGAACGAAGCGAGAATTAAAAGACATGACTATGGAATCGATAAAGATATTGAACTCAAATGGCATATTAACGGCGTTGATGTGCGATCATCCCGTTATTCCCCTTGAATACGCCTCCGTTCAAGCAGCAGCGGCGATGAGACAGGGTGCAAAAGCGGAAGACCTTTTGAAAATGCTTACCATAAATCCAGCAACGATTCTTGGCATCGAAAACAGAGTCGGATCGATAGAAAAAGGAAAAGATGCCGATGTGGTTGTCTGGAGCGGACATCCATTTGACATGAAATCAAGGGTTGAAAAGGTGTACATAGAAGGTAAAAAGGTTTTTGAATAAGAAGAGGCATAGATGATACTCGAATTACACGCGAAAAATTTTGCCCTTTTTGAGGATATAGACATAGAATTCTCAGATAAGATGAATGTTATAACCGGGGAAAGTGGTTCTGGGAAATCACTTTTCCTTTCTATTTTAAAATCCCTGCTTGGAGAAAAAAATGAATTTTTGACAGAAAAAAGTGAAGTAGAATCACGTTTCTTGATAAACGGAGAAGAATTCGTGATAAATCTAAAAATAAGTCCATCAAGGATGAGCGCAAGGTTGAACGGTGAGATGATAACACTTGCAGATTTGAAAAATCATGTCGGCGGCTGGATGGATATACACAATCAAGGTATCTCTCAAATTCTAAAAGATCCAAAAAATCATACAAATTTTGTGGACATATTTTCATCGGGCATTCAGGAACAACTCAAAAAATACAGAATACTTTACAATAGATATGTTGAAATTTCGAAGTTCATAAAAACCAACGAATCTACCAATCCTGAAACAGAAATAGAAAATATCTCTCAGGAAATTTCGAATATAGAAAAATTCTTGATCTCAGACGAGGAATATAACGTTATCAGAGATGAATATAAAAGGCAATCCGGAATTGTCGATATTCTAAAGATGATAAAAGAAACAGAATATCTCGTCTGGGGAGAAAATGGAATTGAACCTATCCTTGGATTGGTTTTAAAAGATGTAAAAGAAATGGAAAAAATAGATAAGCATCTGCCATTCTTGAAGATGATTGAAGAAATCAAGGCATCCTTGATGGATCTCAAAAAGAATTTCACCGATTATGCAAATTCTCTTGAATTTGATCAAGAAAAACTCTATGATTTGGAAGAAAAAATTAATCAAATAGAAAAATTGAAAAGAAAGTACGGTCCGAGACTTTCAGATGTAAATGAAAGATTGGAAGAATTGAAAAAAAGGTACGAACAGTTGAATGAAGTAAATATCCGATTGAAAAATGTCCGGGAAGACTTTGCCGATTTGACGGATCAGATGAAACAAATAGCGCTTGAAATAAAGCAAATGCGTGGATTAGCCGCAGAAGCACTTGTAAAACGCATAAATGAGAATCTCGAAGATCTCTCGATGCAAAATGCCCACATTTCTTTCATTCAGAAAGAGACCGATTTTACACAAAATGGCAAAGATCAAATTGAATTCACCGGATCCATGAACCTGGGAATGCCCGAAACTTCGGTATCAAAGATAGCTTCAGGCGGAGAAATTTCACGGCTTTACCTTGCGATAGAATCATCGATAAGCGGTAATTTACCAATTTCGACCCTTGTTTTTGACGAAATAGAAACAGGAATTGGGCCACGAACTTCAGACGTTGTGGCAACAAAAATGAAAGAAATATCCAAAAACACTCAGGTAATAGTCATAACTCATATGCCGCAGATAGCGGCAGTGGCCGACAGACATTTCAAAGTGCAAAAATATCAATCAAATGGCAGCACTTACTCTACCATTAACGAAATAAACGGCAAAGAAAGACACGCAGAGATAAAGGAAATGTTTGGTAAAATGCCAAATCAGTAAAAACAGCACGTGGCAGGCAGCTGACGGTGCGTGGAAATACAGACATTCTTCCGTCATCCTGAAATCGATTCAAGATCTCATTTAAATGTGATTCCGGTTCTTCGGCCAGAATGACAGATCGGCGGAAAACATGATGATGAGGAAGCCGATGCTTTGCGAGATGGGCTTTGTCAAATTCTCTTGTAAGCAGTGCATTATAGACATAAAATCTGTTTAGATCATCTCTTCGTCTGTTCGAAGAACAAAGTCTGCGTGGAGATCTGCTATGCGTATGTCTTTTATCTCTTCCGAAAGACTTTCAACTGTCTCGGAACTCACGCCTACAAATTCGGCGATTTCTTTCGGAGATATGTGAGACAGGTATTTCAATATCACATCTTTGTATGGCATAGATCACCTCTCATATCTATCGCTTGGACTTTAAATATCGCTTGATGCCGGCTTTCAGTGAAAGTATCCCAGATTGATTCCGAAGATCGGGGCGTGTCGTATTCCGTAAAATGAATAGATTCCGTTTAAAGGTATAAATGCCAGCGGCAGATATAATCCTATGTATAACCCCGACTGGCTTATGTAATCAATTCCGGTATCCAGATATGGTATTACCAAAAGCACTGTCCCGAAGTTTATGTATGCATCAAAAACATCAGGCTTGATTGGCATGAGATACCTTTTGAAATAATATCCCATCTGAAATGGATTAAAACCTTCAAAGCCGTATGTGGATATCTTTGAAAATATAGGTACAGGAAGGGGAAAGCCGTTCAACGGCATATCTATGTCTATATCTGTTGTGTATTTCCAGCATGAACCAAATGCGCTTATCGAGAGTAAAAGTACAACTGTAAAGATAGCAACTTTCGAAAGCAAATTCATCCCATCACCAATTTAACTTCCCAATTCAGTTTTTAGCTTCAATAATCCGCAAAAATGATTCCGGATCAAAAGTTATTTCTTTTTTCATTGCTTTATTGGCCAATTTTGCAAATTCCTTATCTCTCGTTACCAACAAAGTAGGTAACCTAACAGATATGCCAAGATAAACAACATCAAACGAATCCAATCCATACTTTGATTGCAGATTGAATCCCGTTATCATATCAGTTGCATCTGGAAGTATAACCTCAAAATTATTTATTTTTTGTAAATCAGTAAGAGTTTTTTCTATTTCCGAGTAATTCCATTTTTTGCGCCTTCTGAGCATAAACCTTATTTCCATAAGATTCACGATCGTTGTATAGAGATTTACTTTTCCTGCTTCAACTTTCTTGAGTATTTTATATGGACTTTCCCATAAAACTTCCCCCTCAGGTGTAACTTCTTTGCATAACCAATTGAGAAGTACGTCTGTATCTAACAATGCTTCAATATTTTCCATATCCAGTTTTCCGTAATTCTTTTAAAATCTGAGTACTTGTTTTTTCTTCTGCCCATTCGAATTTACCAAGAAGCTTATCCACGATATTTGTTTTTTTTGTTCACTTTAGCTTTATACCCAAGATTGTCCATGAAATTAATCAAATCCTTTATTTGCATATATCTCGCCTCTTCTTTTTTAATTCTAAGCATTTAAGACATTATACCAAATACCCTACCAGTTCGCTTTCGACAGATCTTTTGCAACCTCTTCATCTGTCAACTGCAAATATTTATGTGTTGTTGAAAGGCTCGCATGGCCTAACATTCTCCGGATACTCTCAATATTCGTCCCGTTCTTAAAAAACAAAGTCGCAGCCGTATGCATGAGCGTGTGAGTATAAATCGGTTTTTTATCGTTGAATATTCACTTTATCTATAGACATCCCGTCGAGGGCCTATATGCAAAATATTTATCTCTTTTTTTGGCTCATTGATTTCGTATATGATTCTGTATCCTCCGCAACGGATACGCCATCCTTCTCGTCCATGTAACTTTTTGCATCCATAAGGCCTCGCATTTTCCTGCAAGGAGAATATCTTTTCCTTTATCTTGTCATAATCAGTTTCAGAAAGCTTCGAAAGTTCTTTGAAAGCTTTCTCCAGAATGAATATCTTATACACTTCTTTTTTCTTCTATTTTCCTGGTTGCTTCATTAAATGGGATAAATTTCCCACCGGATCTTTCGAATTTCTTTGCCTCATCGTAGGCTTTTATGGATTCAAGTTCTTCGGAATTTTTCAACATCTTTTTATATTCTCTTATACTTAAGATAACACTTACAACTTTGCCTTTTTCATCCACAACTTGTTGTGGCATAAAACCACCTTCCTTGATAAACATTATCCTATCTATATTTTAACAGATATCACCAGTTTGCTTTCGAAAGATCCTTTGCAACCTCTTCGTCTGTCAGCTGCAAATATTTCTGTGTCGTCGAAAGGCTCGCATGGCCTAACATCCTTCGGATGCTTTCAATGTTCGTGCCGTTCTTAAGATACAAAGTGGCAGCCGTATGCCTAAGCGTATGAGGATGAATAGGTTTCTTTATCCCTGCCTTATGTGCGAGATCCCTGACAAGCAGTTCAACCCTTCTCCTAGATATCTCAAACAACGGATCTTCAAGCGGGATCCCGCGGATATAGCCTTTCAAAAGCTTGACAAGTGACTTATCAACGATTGGAATGCGTCTGTCCTTTTTACCCTTCGTATGCCTTATCAGAATAAAGGTTATTCCGTTATCTTCGAGCACATCTCCTACGGTCAGCCCTAAAACTTCTGCCAGCCTCAGACCAGCCCTTAACATCAACTCTATGAGCAATCTGTCACGTTTGGGATTCCTTGTCCTTGATGCCTCCTCTAACAAAGCCTTTGCCTACGGTTGTGTGAGCACAAATGGAAGTGGTTGATTAACCCTTATAGGTGCAAGATTAAGAGGCTCTTCTTTGAATTTGTAGTAGTTTATCAAAGAAGCGCGCTTTCTCATCAAAGTGGAATTGGTGCATCCTTTGCGTTTGAGATCTTCTAAATAACTTTCGGGATCAAGATTAGAATCTAAAAATTGCCGTACGTCGGACACGAATGCTTTAACGGAATTGTCGGCGAGTCCTCTTGAGACAAGATGGGACTCAAAGGAATGAACATCGTAAATTTTAGGCATGAAAGTCATCTCCTGAATATATTTTACCAGATGTACCACAAAAAAGCCCTTTTTATAAGGGCTTTTTCCAGTTTCAATCTATGTCAAGCAAACATCATAAGGGGGTAACTTTATTAATTAGACGAAATCAGTATACTTATGTTCAAAAGGCGACCTTTTATATGGGCCGATAAAAATAACGAGGCCCATACGGGCCCCTTTAATCTGTTAGGAGAAAATCATACTAAAAAATTATACCATAAATTAAGTATCCTCGCATAGAGGATCCTCTTTTGTATAAAGTCAAGTAAAAATTGATCCACTGCGCCCATTAAAAGTGATCCGCTGATTTAAATCGAATCCATTTCTTTTCTTCAAAATTTACGCCCTCATTTTGCAAGTTTTGCAACTTTCGATAGCCCAATTCTTGTGGATGATCGAATTAACGCGGTATATTTTACACCCAGTTTTTTACTCAGCTCTTTTATTTGTTTCAATTCATCTTCGTCCATTCTTATAGATACAGTTGTCTTAGGACGCTTTCTTACAAGCACTTTGACTTCTTCTAAGTCGTCAAAAACATCCTCCAATGAATGTGTATCCCAGAATATTCTTTCTTCTTCTAAATTTTTAAATTTTGGTATTTCATCTTTATAAGCCTTTTTCATCTTGCACCTCTCTTTTTGTAAAGTCTGATATCTTTGTCTGTCATATCACGTGCAGTTATTATTTTGACTTGATTTTTAACGGGTTTTGTAATGACGACAAACAATAATCTATTTGCTAAAGTCCTACAAAGCACGTACATTCTGTCTTTACCATCTCTGTTTGATACCATAAACAAAGGTTTATCGTCGAAAATGCCTTCTTCAACTTCTTCTGGCATGAAATTATGCTTTGCAATATGTTCTATTGAGCCTTTTGTCCATAAAATATATTCTATCAAGAGATATCGCCATTTCTATTGTAACACAAAAAGTAATAAAAGTCGTTAAGTGGAAAGCACTTGAATTTAACACAAAAACTTTTGTGATAAATTGATTAAAGAAAAAATCAAAATGGCTAACTACGAAACTTCTGGTTAGGTATTATTTTGATGGGACTTTCACCCATTAGAGTTAACACAATTTCTTAGCCGCACGGATCAATTTGATCTTAATAAATAGGCATATTTGTCATTTACGTTTAGTTCAACTGTGCACCATTATGTGTTATAATGAATAACAGAGGTGATCAATGTGCAAACCAAGATCATAAGCGTGAGAGAATTTAGAAGCAAGATGTCCAAGATTTTAGGAGAAAGTGAGATCATAGTCACAAAGGATGGTATTCCGATGGCAAGAGTTGTGCCTTTGAGCCCCATAGAAAAATTGGATCTTCTCACTCAAAAAACAAAGGACGCTTTCAAAAAAGCGAATGTAAAAGATGAAGAAATAGAAGAGATGTATCTGAAAGCACGAGGAAAGAAAAGTTGAAGGTCGTGCTTGATGCCAATGTATTCATATCCGCTTTCATGAAAACGGGAAGCAAGCCATACGATGCTATGAGAAAAGCTTTAAACGATTTTGAAGTCATAGTTCCTCAACAGTTCGTGAGTGATATTTACTCCTTTGCAAAACAAGCCAAGAAAAAGAAAGTGAAGATAAATCCTGATGATTTTGTGGTGACGATTGCAGAACTTGAAAAAGCTGGACTGATCGATGTTGTTGAAGTAAAAAAGATGATCAACATTTCTGATCATGATGCTGACAATCACTACATTTCAGCAGCGATAGAGAGCGATGCTAAAATTTTGATCACTGGAGACAAAGACTTAACCTGTGAGAGAGTGGTTAATGAGTGTTCAAAATTAGGTTTGAAGATCGTCACACCAGCCGAATTTCTTGAAATGTTTTAAAGTAATAGCTTATTAAAGGTGCTCATAAGCGCAAATTAATTCTACATATTTCCCCTCGGAATACCAACATATGAAGATAATATCAACATCGAAAATTTTTGATCAAAAACGCCGAATTTTATTGAATTTAACATACGACTTTTGTGATAAATTGAGATTTAAGTTGTGTCTGTTGGCTTCAAGTTATGGATATAAGTTTAATGAAATCCTAATTCGAGACTTCAAAGTCAATATAAAATTATCCTAACAATATGCTTCATTGCGTTTGAGAATTTCTATAATACGTATTGCCGATTTATTTATTTCAAAGATCACTCTGTAATCACCAACTCTAAGCCGATAAAATTCCATTCCTTTGAGTTTTTTACGTCCCCTTGACCTGTACTATCAAATTTATCTAACGCAAAAAAGATCCTTTGTCGCATATCTTTAGGAATTTTTTTAACTTCTTTGACCGCTTTCGTTTCTCATTCAATCATTTAGAATCTTTTTAACTCTTTCTTGAGACAAAAATTTGGCAGAATTTCTTTCCTTCCTTTTTTTGAAATTCTTAATAGCTTTTACTTCATCTTCCAAAGGCTCGTCTTCTTCAATCGAATTTACGACTTTAATTATATCTTTGTTTGACGCTAAATTGTCTATGTACTTTTCTATAGCTTTTCTCACAATATAACTTTTAGGAATCTCAAAATCCTTAGAATACTTTTTAAGTTTTCTTTCGAGATCTTCTGAAATTCGTACAGATAAACTTCCCATGTTACACCTCCTGTATCACATTGTACCACATTTAGAATTGAAAAATATTAGAAATCTTATCACTATATCGTACCTCTACTTTTGGCTGTATGAACTCTAAAACATCTTATCTACCAGCATCTATCATCTTTTTTCTGAACGTAATTTTAGCTCGTTGTATATTCTCTTTGAAGTGGGTGTTATTGATAACCCACCAAGTCCGGTACAGCGTAATTCCAAAGGCAACATTCTTCCAACTTCATCCATTGCGGTAAGCGTCTCGTCAAGAGGAATGACTTTGTCGTATCCTGCTAAAACCATATTGGCAGATGCTATTGCATTAACTCCCGCCATAACATTCCGACCCAAACAAGGCCATTCTACCCTGTCAGCGACCGGATCGCAGACCAAACCAAGTATATTTTGTAAAGCAATAGAAGCTGCATCAACGGCTTGCACTGCACTTCCATCAACTAATTCCACAAGACCGGCAGCAGCCATACCTCCTCCGGCACCACATTCAACCTGGCAACCGCCAACTTCAGCAGCAAAACCACTTTTTTCGGCAATAAAAACACCAATTATTCCCGCGGCAAGCATGCCTTTTGTCATCTCATCGATATTAAGCCCCAGCACTTCAGATGCGCCGATGATAGTACCTGGCAAGCCACCACACGCGCCCGCAGTCGGCGCTGCCACAATCACTCCCATCGAACTCTTAACCTCCATCATCGAAGTAATATAAGATATTACTTTGTTTGTGACATCACCCGGAATCAATTTATCCTTGTTCTTTTCGATTAAATATGCCTGTGGACCTAAAATCCTATCTTCGTAAGAAGTACCTCTGAGGCCCGCTTCAATCGACGATTTCATTAAAACGACGATCTCCTTCATCTTCTCAAAAACTTCTTGTTGAGATATGTTACCTCTGGCACTTTCATACATCACGGCTAATTCCCATAGTTTTAATTTTTTTTCTGATGCGATTTGAAGCATTTCCTCAGCACTTCTAAACGGCACTGCACAGTTTTTCCTTGACATAATAGGCAAAATAGGCTCAAGTTGTATGATATTTCTGATCCTTCCAGTATTCTGAATTTGTCTGATTACATTAACCGGTAACCTGTAGCCGGTCTTAATGTCTATTAGTCCGCTTTTGCCTCTTAGAGAGTAATCGCAGAAATCGAAATTCTTAATTAAAGTCATTATTTTTTCTGTCTTTTGCTTTAATTCTATCTCATCAACATCTTCCACAAATATTATCGTTTCATAAAAATCTCCGGCGATACTCACTTCAAGTCCTTCGATTTCCTGAATCTCGATCATACCGCCACCAACTGAAATAGCAGTAAGGTGTAAAGTCTCATTTATATCGTTTATGAGTGTCATTCTGTACGTATTGGGATGCTTGACCTCATGATCTACAATCTTGAAATTAACCTTAATTCCTTTTTGTATTGCTAAATCAAGTGACTTAGGTAAACGATCATCTGTCGGATTCAAGCCCAAAAGTCCACTAACCAAACCTATATCTGAACCATGCCCATGATACGTTGTTGCCAGAGAGCCCTTTGAGTCAAATTCGACGGTGGCATCCTTGAGATCTCCCTTAACCATTTGCCTAACAAGGTTACCAATCCTGTTAGCCGCAGCCACATGTGAGCTTGATGGTCCTCTCATAATAGGCCCTATAACATCGTTAAAAATACTTGCAGGCTGTTTAATCATTTATGTGTGCCTCCATTGCTGTTTCGATAAACTACGCTAACTCCAAACCCTTTAAAATTTCATCGATATCTTTCTTATCCTCATCGCTAAGAGGCAGTCTTGGCATCCTTGCATTTCCACCACTGAAGCCCATCCTGTCCAGACAATACTTAACGGTTTGAGGTGCCTTTCCTTTATATTCCAAAAATTGAAGCAGAGGCAACATGGATTTGTAAATCTTCCATCCGCCATCAAAATCTTTCTGTTCAGCCACTTTTTCAAAAAGTTCAACGGCTAACTTCGGTGTGACATTACCTATAACCGAAATCCATCCATAAGCGCCCATTACAAATGACTCAAATGCCAAATCCTCCCATCCGCAGAAAACCTTAATTTTATCACCACATAGAAGTTGGATATGCCGAAATCTCTTAATATCTCCTGTACATTCCTTGATGTAGCCGAGATTAGGATGATAATCCACCATCCTTTTTACAGTTTCTGGCTGGATATCCACTCCTGTTGTAAATGGGTTGTTGTATATCATGATCGGAATATCTATCGCATCGGCTATTGAAGCGAAATGATGAAATATTTCTTCCTGGCTGGGTTTACAATAATAGGAAGGTAAAACTAATACACCTTGAGCACCCATCTTTTTGGCACTTTTAGCGTAATATATGGCTTTTTCCGTTGCTTCGGCAGAAACGCCAACTATTACGGGAACTCTTCCTGCAACGGCGTCGAGAACTGTAACCATACTTTTTTCTCTTTCATAATCCTCCAAACTTGCAAACTCTCCGGTGCTACCGTTAACCACTAAACCATGAATGCCTTCCTGTATTTGCCACTCAACATTTTTTTGTAATCCTTCATAGTCAACTTCACCTGCAGAATTGAAAGGTGTAACCAAAACTGTGTATACTCCTCTGAACATCGTCTCTCGTCCTTTCATATGAAATCTACTTTTTAATATTTTCAAAGCAATTCTCACATATCAAACTTTATTGTTTGATCCAGTTTAAGCCCAATTCTCTTAATTTTTCTGGTTTCGGAACACCATTTAAATCCCAGCCTCTTGCTATGTAATATTCTTCTAACATCGCATCGTAATTTTGAATTGCACTTTCCGGAACAGTCGCATATTTCCCAAAATCCGGAACTTTTTTCACACGTTGAGGAATCTCGTCATCTTTCCTCGAGATCCCCTCCCTTATATCAAACATACGTTGAAGATTGTAGATTCTTTCTCCAATTTTCAAAAGTTCTTTCCCGTCTATATCCCATCCTGTAAGAGTGGAAAGTGTTTTTGATATATCATCTGGCGTGAGACCCGCGTAAATGTAAAATTTACACAGCCCTATAACATCTGGAATTACTCCAAAATCATGAAGTAATTTCGAGGTCTTTCCTTTTCCCTTTTCTTCAAACCTATCAACTTGTTTTGGATCTTCAAGACCATAAGGAATTAAACCAAAATCAACTTTGTAAGCATCGTAAGCCATGCCTTCTATTGGATGAATGTGGCTCATTCCTATGTTTCCGACACCATAAGTTAGTGCCAATGCTTTTCCAGACCTTGGATCGTGTGCCGCTCCCTCTAATCCCTTAACATTGATGGCAAATTCTTCAGATCCTTTTCCAATAACTTTTGAAGCCTTTTTTACACCATCTGCAAGAATATCACCTATACCTTCGCGACGGGCTATTTTACCTATCATTTCTATCGTGGAATCCATGTTTCCCCAATCCATGTTTAAACCATCGAAATCAGATTTGGAAAGAATCCCCTTTTCATAGCATTCCATTGCAAATGCAATTGCCGCTCCGGTAGAAATCGTGTCAAGCCCATATTCATTGCAAAGATAGGTCGCATGAACGGCCGCGTCCATATCATCATTCATTATGAAAGCGGTAAATGCCGATATTGATTCATATTCGGCCCCTTCATGTACCGGCGTTTTCCATTTTCCAGATTCAACTTTAGCAATTCTGCCACAAAAGAGAATACATCCCTTGTAACACCCATGAGATCCTACAAGATTGTGCTTTTTGAACCGATCGTATAACTCCTCACCTTTACCCCATGAGTTCGAGTGCCAGTTCTTTGTTGGCCAGTCACCTGCATTGTCACATTTACCGAGATCTCCTGTCGTTCCATTCAACTTAAGTCCAAGATTATCCGGATTGCTCAGCAATTTTTGAGAAGATTCACGACATGAGGAATAAAATTCCTGAGGATGCGCTACAGGTATTTTCCCATTGCCCTTTACCGCTATTGACAACAAATTCTTTGAACCAAGCAATGCACCCGCTCCTGTACGTCCGGCTGCACGTGAGCCTTCTCCGAACATAACACTTGAATAAAACACTTTGTTTTCTCCCGCAGGCCCTATGGCGGCTATTTCAAAATCTTTCCCAAGTTTTTGCTTAAGGTAAGATGTTTTTTGACTTGTTGTCAATCCAACGATCTCAAATGCGTCGTGTATTTCAATTTTATCATTTTCTATTACAAGATATACAGGGTTAGACGAGTGCCCCTCTATTATCAAAATGTCAAAACCAGCCTTTCTTAACATTGGCCCCCAATCACTTCCGCTTCTCGCTTCTCCCCATATGCCTGTCAGCGGTGATTTAAAGCATAAGTTCACACTTCCAGATCCCGGAGCTGCCGTAGCCGTCAATGGCCCTGTTGAAAAGATAATTTTATTTTCAGGAGATAAAGGGTCCACACCTTTTTGAAGTTCAGTGTAAAGTATTTTGGCAGAAAGGCCTGCACCGCCAAGATACATTCTTGCATCATCACGATTTAGGTTTTCAATTGTGGAAGTTTTGTTTTCCAGATTCACCCTTAGTATCTTTCCGGCATATCCAAAAAATTCTTCCATAAGATCATCTCCAATGTTTTTTAGACAAATCTTTCTCGAGGTACTCTCTTCCTTCATAAGCGGCGTAAAAGAATTCTTCCATATTTTCAAGTGTTGCTTTTCTTGGATTGTATCCAGACATTGCGTACATTCTTTCTGAACGTTCAAAGATATATTTAGCGATCACCGGAATATCCTCTTCTTTCATTCCATAAGATTTAAGGTTTGTGGACATATCGAGATCTTCAAGAAGATCAAATGTTGACCAAATGGCAGATTCTGCCGCTTTTTGATCGCTCATCTTGCATGTATCAACACCCATAGCCTCAGATATAACGGAAAGTTTTCTCTCGGCATAAGAACTTTTAAGGTTAAACCAATAAACGTAAGGCAGTAAAACTCCACATGCAGCTCCGTGAGGAATATTGTATTTCGGTGAAATACCTTCCGATGCGGCATGACCCAGCGTTGCCGGTCCGCCAATCCAAGGGAAACTTATAACTATTCCACCTAACATCGCTGCCATGGACATATTCCATCTTGCTTCCAAATTCTCTCCTTGATGGTATGCCATTCTTATATTTTCGGCCACCAATTTTATACCCTCAATGGCAAGTCCGTCTGAAAAAGGATTTGCCTGCTTTGATATTACTCCCTCGGCACAGTGACTTAAGGCATCTATACCTGTATTTGCAGTCACCCTTTGCGGAAGATTGATCATAAGTGAAGGATCTAAAATTGCAGCATCTGCAAGTATCATTTTACCCGTAATCCATGTTTTGGCGCTTCCAACGTAATTCTCTGGTATTATAACAACAGCCGTATTTGAAACCTCGCTTCCCGTTCCAGCAGTTGTTGGAATGAGCAGTTTTGGCTTTGAATGAGTTAAAATTTTGGTGCTCGGTGCAAAATAATCTTCTGCTCTATCTTCGAATCCGCCAAAACAGGCTGCAATTTTTGCCCTATCCAAACTACTTCCTCCTCCTATGCCAATGACAAGTCCATAATCTTTTTCAGATGCTTCTTTTATTACCGAATTCACCTGCTCTTTTGTCGGTTCAGCCACATCCGAAGCGTATATTTTAAAATTTAAATTATTTTTTTCAAGCGAACTCGATAGTTGATCTATGAATCCTGTACTTAACAAAAATTTATCTGTCACGATAAGTACTTCCTTATTCTTGGAAATCTGCTTGGATACTTCTCCGGCCTTATCGATAGTGTTAAATCCGAAAAGTATTCGTGGTGGTAAACCATATTCATCACTTCTGTTTAACCAGTAATTTAGGAAAACATCTTTCATAATCTTCATCTCCCTTTAATTTATTCTTTCAAACCAGTAGTGACGATCCCTTGTACAAAAAGATTTTGAACCGCAAAGAAAAGAATTAGAACAGGAGCAAGCACTATAATAGTTCCTGCGGTTATTATGCCCCAATTTCTTGTTGCACCTGTAGTCATAAGCATCTGAAGACCTATTTGCGCTGTCTGCATACTGTTGGAATTTATAACAACAAGTGGCCAAAGATAAAAATTCCAAGCGTAGACGAAATTTATCACTATAACGCTCCCTATCATGGTTTTTGAAAGTGGGATAAGTATCCTTATAAGATATCCCATCGAACTTGCTCCATCTATTCTTGCTGCATCTTCAAGTTCTTTAGGAATTGTTAAAAAATACTGACGCATTAAAAATACACTTGTTGCACTTGCGATAAATGGCACCGTAAGCGCCCAATAGGTGTTCACCCAGTGAAAATTGACCATTAATTTATAAAGTGGGACTATCATTATCATTTCTGCCGGCATAAAGATCGTGACAAAAAGTAAGGCAAAAAGTAAAGCGGAACCTTTGAATTTGAAGTTCGCAAAAGCATATCCGGCAAGTATGCCGAATACAGTTTTACCTGCAACTATGATTACACTCATTATTAAAGTATTGATCAATAATCTTCCAAGTTTTATCGAATTGAAGGCATTAACGTAATTTCCCAAATAAAATGTATTCGGAAAAATTCTTGGAGGATAAGTAAAAACCTCAGAAGGTGTTTCAAAACTCATGGTTATAGACAAAAGTATTGGTAAAAGCATTATTATAGTTATAATTATCAGAGTTACTTCTTTTACAACTACATGAACGTTTCTTCTTTGTTTTTTTGTCATTGATAGTGCACCGCCTTTTGACCAAACTTGAAATACAGATATGTGAAAAATGCCATGATAAGTATTAAAATAACAGATTCAGATGAAGCCGCTCCATTGTTGAAATAAAAAAATCCTTCCCGATAAACTTCATACATCATTGTTGTGGTAGTATTTGAAGGACCTCCTTCTGTCATAACGTCTATAGCAGCGAAAGAATAAAAAACAGAAGACGATATATTCATAATTATAAGAAAAAATGTTATAGGTGATAAAAGAGGTATCGTTATCTTAAAAAATTTATTTACAGAATTTGCACCATCTATTGTTGCTGCTTCATAATAACTTTGAGGAATCGATTGTAAACCTGCAAGAAAGAATATAACATTGAAACCTATATTCTGCCATACAGTTGCTATCATTACAGCGATCAAAGCCAGTGGATATGTTGTAAGCCATTGAGGTTGTATCTTAAAAATTATCAAGAAAAGATAACTTACGTATCCGGAAACAGGACTTAAAAGAAAAGCCCACAAAACCCCTGCAACAGCCGGAGATACGGCGTAAGGAGAAAATAACAAAGTTCTGAATATCCCGATTCCCGGTATTTTGTCGTTCAAAAGTATCGCAAGCAGTAACGAAATCACAAGTCCTACAACAACTGTAACAACAACGAATATCAATGTTGTATAAACAGATTGGATAAATCTACCAGATTGAAAAAGTTGCAAAAAATTTTCCAATCCAACAAAGCGACTACTTGTTCCAAAGGGTGAAACCTTGTAAAGGCTCATAAAAAAACTTTGATAAGCGGGATAATATATAAAAATACTGATTATTAAGAATGTTGGTGCAAGTAATAAATACGGAATCAATTTTCTTGACAAGATCATCACTCCCTATAGAAAAGAGGGTATCAAGAAGATACCCTCTTTTAAAAGATTTATTTAGTAAAGTGAGTTATAATTTGCAAGGTCTTTGTCGGCTTGATTTTGAGCCTGTTGCAAAGCTTGATCAGCCGTCATTGATTTTGAGAAGACGTTAGAAAAAGCATCACTTACAGCCGTTCTTATATCAGGCATGGCACCAGATAATGCGCCACTTGTTGCCGCGTCCGGAGTAGACATAAGCAGTTGAAGGACAGCAACTAAGAATTCAGGATTTTGAGCATAATATCCCTGATAAAGAAGTTTTATTATCGAATTTCTGTTTATCGGGAAGTATCCCGTCGCAGCACTCCATTGAGATTGTGCATCGGCACTTTCAAGGAATTTTAAAAGATCCCAAGCGGCTTGCTCTCTTTGAGTGTTATGTGTATTTAACATCCATAAACTCGCGCCACCGACTATAACACCTCCATAAGGAACACCAGATGGATGTGGAAGGAACATGACTCCAACGTTGAATTTATTTCCTGCGCCTTGAAGCATCATCGTTATATCTCCAGTGGTATCTATTAACATCGCGGCTCTTTGAGACAGAAATAAACTTTCAGCGTTGTCCCATCCTGCTCCTGCATTTATAGCAGATCCATTTTGTACCATTGTGTTGAAGAAATCAAGAACTCTTACGCCTGCAGGACTGTCAAAAACGGCTTTATCCGCTCTTCCTGTACGACCGTTGTTGTTATTCAAATAAAGAGCATTCTGTACCGCAAGGAATTGTTCAAAAAACCATGCAATCGGCTCTGCCGTACCAAAGGTAAAACCATATTGAACGGTATTCCCGCTGCTATCTTTGACTGTTAATTTTTGAGCATCGGCAATGAATTGATCGAAAGTTGTTGGAGGATCGTTTGGATTAAGTCCCGCCTTTTCAAATAGATTTTTATTGTAATATATAACCGGATTAGAAGAATTGAAAGGCATGCTGTAAAGTTTTCCATTGTAAGAGTAATAATTTCTCGCAGCCGGAATTATTGTATTGATATCGAAAGAAGGATCTTTGTCTATCATATCCTGAATAGGTATTACAACTCCACTGTCCATCATAACCTGTGTTCCAACATCATAAATCATTACAAGGTCTGGTGGATTTCCTCCCTGAACTGCCGATATGGTTTTTGTGAGGGTATCATGATAACTTCCAGTATACAGAACGTCAACTTTTACGTTCGGATTCAAAGCCGTATATTGATTACAAAGATCTTGAAGCGTTTTTGTAAAAGTTGTACCCGCTCCCTGCCAAATATACAAGGTTATAGGTGCTGCAAAGATCACTGAAGCGAGGATCACAAACACGGTTACCAGTAACAGTTTACGTAACATCTTAACCATCTCCTTTTATTTAAAGATAGTGCTTTTAACATTAACTAATATGCACTTTGATCTTTATCCCATTTTTATCTACTTTTCTTTAAGATTAACTTTTATGTGTATAAAGATTACGTATTTTTCCCTCTTATTTAAAAAGAGCCACACACAAAATGTGCGTGGCTCTCTCTTATTCTCTGCCTTACGTACTTTGTAAGTATATCATAGATACATTTAAATGTCAACATGCCGATATAAATGTACAATATATTGTTCATAAATTAAGAAAAATATAAATCGTCAATAAAAATATATATTTTTATAACTTAAAATTTTAGATTATTTATTATAATTGACGCAATATTATTATCTTTGGAGGTGTTTTAATTGGCAAAAGTCAGTATTAACGGGAAAGAAACTGCGGAAGAAATCGCGCGCGAATCTGACAAACAACTCAGAAAATCTCTCACACTCCAGGATCTTTTCTTTTTATCGTTGGGCGGAATAGTCGGATCCGGATGGCTTTTGGGAGGTATAGCCGCTGCTGGTGTTGCTGGTCCTGCTTCTATAATTTCATGGATAATAGGTGGAGGCATAGTGCTTTTCATAGCACTTACATTTGCCGAGATAACAAGTGCTTTGCCAAAAAGCGGAAGCATAGTCCGATATCCACACTACGCTTATGGAGGATATGTCGGATACATAATGGGATGGGCGTATCTACTTGGAGCCTTAACAGTTCCGGCAGTTGAATCAGAGGCTATTCTTTCTTACGCATCGACTTACGTAAAGGGCATTTTTCATACGGTAGGTGGTGTATCCGTTTTGACACCTCTTGGTATATTCTACGGTGTGCTTATGTTGATCGCCTTTTTCTTCATTAACTGGTTTGGAATAAGATTTCTTGCCAAATTCAACACGGTTATGACGTGGATCAAATTCATAATTCCAGTTTTTACTTTTGCTTTTCTGTTTTTTGTACTCAACAAATCAAATTTTGTAAATTATGGCGGCTTTTTCCCAACAGGAGTTGGCAGTATCTTTTATGCCATTCCAACTGCAGGTATAGTATTTTCTTTTCTCGGGTTCAGACAGGCATTGAACTTTGGCGGTGAAGCCAAAAACCCCCAACGAGATATACCGATAGCAACTATTTTATCTATCGTGGTATCCATATTTTTATACACCATGTTGGAAATCGCCTTCGTTGGAGCCCTGAAATGGCCTGCCGGAGTTAATTGGTCTACTCTTACAACCAGTTCTCTGAGTTCTGCACCTTATTTTACGGAATTGCAGGATGCAAATATAGCACTTTTTGGAGCCTTTGCGTACTTTCTGCTCATAAGCGCTTTTGTTTCGCCTGCCGGAACCGGATGGATATATTCAGGCAGCAGTGCACGTACACTGTATGGTATAGCCGCAGATGGATACTATCCTGTTTCTTTGCTCAAAATACATAAAAAGACAAAAATTCCTTACATCGCACTTATAACTGCAACATTGCTTGGTATGATCTTTTTCCTCCCATTTCCATCATGGTACCTTTTTATAGGATTCATATCGAGTTCAATGGTCCTAACTTATTTGATGGGTCCTGTCATGCTTATGACTTTCAGAAAACATGCTCCAAATCTTTATAGACCATTTAAATTGCCTTATGCCTCTTTGATAGCTCCAATAGGCTTTGTCGCTGGTGCACTGATAATGTACTGGTCAGGCATTTCAACGCTTACGATGGTTTTCTACACCGTCTTGCTTGGTATACCTGTTTTTTATCTTTTGTACGCGCCAAAAAAACTCGATCTTCCCAAAAAATTCGCTTACACCGTTGGCATCGTCGAGTTTATATTGACTGGCTTTATCCTCGTTTTCAACTACCTATTTGTACTTTATCCTGCTTCCAAAGAATCAATGAACACAAAAACAGATTTCTTCTTGATTGGACTGGTTTCAATGGCCATTATTTGGTTCGCATTCACAATGCTTACGGCATCAAAAGTTTCGGAGAAATATAAAATACTCTTTACAAGTTCGTACTGGTTATTTGGAATGTTTTTTGTAACAGAACTTGTATCTTATTTTGGTGCATTTGGAATGCGCACAATTATACCATTTCCATGGGATACTATCTTGATGATAGGAGTTTATCTTGTAATATACTTTTTTGCACTTAAAGCGGGACATAAAACTGAAGACCTTGAAGTTGCAATTGAAGAGGTGAACAGATCATCAAATCCGGCTAAAACCTAAGTTACATGCTTGACAGGATGATATTCAATGTGAGAATATATTCAAAGAATGAATAAAAAAACTTTGCTTGATTTTACGTCGTTGGTTTCTTCAAGGGCAATATATGCGCTAAATTGGTACAACATATCCCCGCTCTATATTTTTATAGAGTCTTCTTTGGCTATTCCGCTTTCAAAGTTGGGAGAAATCCCAACATCTTTTTTGATCGGAGCGGGCATATTTCAAATACCGTCGGGCCTCCTTGCAGCCAAAGTGGGAAATAAACGTGTCGCTGTATTAGGAATGTATTTGCTTTCGGTGATGTCTATTTTATCTGGATTAAGTTGGAACCTTTCATCTATAATGATCTTTAGATTTTTTGTGGGTGTTGGAGCTGCCATGTATTTCTCGCCAGCCCTGGGCATAATAAAAAACGTCTTCTCGGATAAAAGTAAAGGTCTTGCAATGGGCTTTTACAACGGAGCCTTTAACTTCGGTGCCGGAATAGGTATTGCCGTCTGGAATTCAATAGCGCTTCTGGCAGGATGGCGATGGGCTCTTATTTTAGGAGGTATTATAGGCATTGCCATAACGATAGAAAACCATGCTTTACTTCCTCCGGATTCTATGAAAAAAGAGAAAATCGAATGGGAAAAGGTTATTGGAAATAAGGATGTATGGTTTATTGGCCTTAGTCTTGCCGGATTTTGGGGCGCTTTTTTCGCATCAGCACAATTTTTAAGTCCATATCTTGTAAAAACGCGGGGAATGAACGGAGATCTCGCCGGACTTGTTTCTTCGCTTACTTTAATTGCCGGAGCCTTTGGTGGCCCTTTGATTGGCATGGTATCGGACAAATTAAAGGGAAGAAAAAGTTTTATGATATTACTTTCTCTCGTTACGTGTTTTCTCATATCGACTATTTTTCTTACAAATGGTGTCACGATATGGATTTACACAACGCTACTTGGTTTGTTATCGGCAGGGATATTTTCGGTACTTTACGCAATTCCGGCAGGATACAGAGAAATACCGGAACGTCTTTTGCCGCTTTCAATTGCACTTATAAATTCAATCCAGATTTCTGTTGGATCCGTGGCACCGTATTTGTTTACATTCACCGCATCAAAATTTTCTTTTACCATTGCATGGATATCACTTGGAATATTTTTGATAGTTTTTCTTCCTTTCGCGAAATTCGCAAAGGATGGGTAAAATGATCTTTTATATTAAAGATGTGAGATTATAATAAACATGATAAACTTGAAAAGTATACCAAACAAAGTTCAAATTCCGAATCGTAGCGATGGCAGGCGTCCTCTCGGTGTCTGGTCCTCGCGTTGCTGCGGAGGCCAACCTCGAAGACATCCTGCCCTTCGCTACAGTAAATAAACATTCGGCTTTTAAAGTAGTTTTAGTATATGAAAAATAAAATGGAGGTAAAAAATGAAGGATGAAAATTTTTCTAATCCGGGTGCGGTTGGATTAGGTGGATTTGCTTTAACAACATTTGTTCTAAACGTCGCAAACGCAGGACTTGTTCCTCAGGCTTTACTTGCGGCATTACCCTTGGGAATTTTTTATGGAGGGCTTGCCCAATTTATAGCCGGTTTGTTCGAATTCAAAACAGGCAACACATTCGGAATGACAGCCTTTACAGGATACGGTGCTTTCTGGATGGCCTTTGCATTTCTCATGTATGCTCCCACAATTCATCTCATGAGTCCAACCGATTTAGGCCCTGTGCTTGGCATAACCTTTGTTTCATGGACTATTTTCAGCGCCATAATGTCGTTGCTTTCTTTCCGAACAAAAGATAAAACGACCATATCGATCTTCATCCTTGTGTTTTTTCTGTTTCTTTTACTCGACATAGCCCAATATACAGGTAGCAAAATCATGACAACGGTGGCAGGATACGAAGGAATAGTAACAGCACTTGTAGCGTGGTACGGTATGTATTTAGCGATAAAAAGCCAATTCAATTGATAGGGATGATAAGAATGTCGGAAGAAGAAAATAAAAACTTCAATTCTGATGAAGAGAAACAAATTTATCTTTCTCCTAAAGAACTTGTAACCTTTGCTTTGGGAATCATCGAAGAAAAAGCATGGATATCGCTTGGCTTGATAAGAGATACTGACGGCGAGTTCCATAAATCAAAAGAGGACGCTAAAATGCTTATAGATTTGTTTGAAAAGATGACCGAAGCGTTGGAAAGCAAAGTCGATGAGAATGAAATTAAAGAACTGAAAAATCAAGTGGCAAATCTTAAACTGAACTTTGTCAATCAATTCAAGTGAATTAATCGTGGCAAATGATGACAGTTTCAGGATCAGAGTTCTTATAGTAACTTCTTTGGGGGCCTTTCTAACCCCTTTCACGAGCAGTTTGATAAGTTTCGCCGTACCAAAAATAGCAAGCACTTTTCATTCAAATTTCACAGATATAGTATGGGTGCCGATGGCTTACTTGATCGCCCTGCCGACTTTTATGATCCTGCTTGGACGTTTGTCCGATATGTACGGCAGAATTAGATTTTACAGAATAGGGTTCATCGTTTTCTCATTTGGGACATTGCTTGCTTCAATTGCGAGCAACATTTACTTTTTGATATTGTCAAGTTTCGTTATGGGCTTCGGGGGTGCTCTGATAGGCACGAATTCAACGGCCATTATAAGCCTTGTCTATCCAAAAGAAAAAAGAGGATGGGCTCTCGGCATAAATGCCATGTCGGTGTATCTGGGCCTGACCATGGCCCCCGTTTTAGGCGGAATACTGACACAGTTTTTCCCGTGGCAGGCTATTTTTATCATAAACATTCCAATAGCACTTGTCGCGCTGGTCTTAACTTTCATTTACATGAAAAGGACAAGAATTGATGAAATTAGAAAGAAAGAAAAGATAGATTCAATAGGCTCTTTGATCTTCACGGGTAGCATTTTCTCAATCGTACTTTATCTGAGTTTGGGACAGATATACAATTTTTTCAGTACCATATATCTTCTTGTTATAGGACTTGCATTGATTGTCACATTTGTCTTCTTTGAAAGGCATATAGAAAATCCAATGTTAGACATTTCGTTGTTTACCACCAATAGAACTTTTTCAGCGGCAAATTTTACGGCATTTTTGAATTATGTAAGTACCTTTTCCATAACTTTCATATTTTCGATTTTTTTGCAAATAATCCTTGGATATTCACCATTTTCCGCCGGAATGATTCTCATGATAGAACCTATTTTAATGGTCGTTTTTTCTCCCATAAGTGGAAAGATGTCAGACAAATATGGATCACGGGGCATAGCCTCCGCCGGAATGCTTATAATAGCAATTGCCTTTTTCATTTTGGCCTTCATAAACGGCAAAAGCGGAATTTTGTCGATGATAATTCCTCTTGGAATACTTGGAATAGGTTTTGGATTATTTTCAGCACCAAACACAAATTCTGTCATGGGATCTGTGAGTTCAAACAAAGTCGGGGTTGCTTCCGGCACACTCGGAACGATGAGATTCACAGGCCAACTTTTGAGTCTCGCACTTGCAAGCGCCATTTTATCCGTAAGCATCCCACATTCAATGCTCATTCAGATTTTTTCAGGTGTAACGGTTAAGTCCGGAATTGATGCGTCAACATTTGAAAATGGCTTTAGGGCCATCATGATCTTTTCTGGAATACTTAGTCTTATCGGATCTTACACATCGCTTCTGAGAACAAAAAGGCAGATCACAAATAAAAATGGCGATGTGTAAGCAGTTGACGGGCATATGAAAAAAAGGGATTAGACATTAGGGAATAGAGAAAAACATTTAACTTTTTTGAATTTGAAAAAGCAGATCAAAGGTTGATTTAAGTGCCTGCTTTATTTCTTTTACTTTGTTTTTATCCCAAAGATCCGGATCCGATCTTAAAAATGTCGTTCTGTCAGATCCGTTATCGAAAATGCCCAACGGGATCATAAATTTCTTTGAATCCTTGATGACCGTCACCGTGTTTGACTTTTCAGAGATTTTTTCAAGCCAGAAGATATCATCCGTGCCGTATTCTTTCAACATAACTTCTATCGGAACGCCATGATGCAAAATAGATCCCGGATCATCCGGATTAGCCCTTTCTGAATTTTTTCTTCTTGATTCTGCTGGAGTTACCCAGTTATAAAATATGACGGATTTCCGGAGAATATCATCATCAAGTTGCGCAAGGGAATGAGCGTATCCGAATGGAAAATCAAGCGGCATCTTTGAGCCGTCCGAACCACCTCTCGCAAATTCTATCATTATGGTCTTACCTTCAAATGTCTCGGGATATGTTTTGTACTTTTCTTCAAGCAGGTCTTCGGCATCTTTTTCGATGGATTTAGAAATTTGGTCTAAGATATCCTTTCTTAATTTTTGCAATCTCGGTTGAATTCCCACCTTTTGACCGGCCATATCTATTCTTCTCATCACAAAATGCGAAGGTAATTCATCCTTGAACATGCTCTTTTGTTTCAAATCCCGATAATCTTCGTTAAGTAAATGCACAAGCGTCAGCCAATCTCTCGGATCGATAAACGGTTTTTCATCCGAAAAATAAAAAAGTCTTGGCTGATTTATGTTTTCTAAGGATTCATCTATCTTTCGCATGATGAAGACATATGGAAAATCATCCATGTCTATCGTTTTCCCAATGTGAAAATCTTTTTCCAGTTCTTGATCTGACATGCTTGCCATAAGCCTTCTTATTTCAGACTTGCCTGACGCCGGAAGTCCGAGTAATAAAACAATATCGAACATCTTCATAAGATCACCTGCTTTGCATGAATTTTTCTTACAAACCATATTTGAACGGACGCAATTGCGCCAAGAATTCCGAGTGCCATTATTCCAAGACCTGTTAAACCATTTGCGATTTGAATTGCCACACCGCCAAGCAAAGGTCCAACGCCAAAGATCATACCTATTATTGCCTCATGAAATCCACCCTGCTTTCCTTCATCTTCATCCTGAGAATTAAGACCGTAAAATATGGCGTAAGTGTAAGGAACGGCGTAACTCATGCCGGCAAACAAAGAAATAAGAAAAAAGATAAGAGGAGAAATGGGCATGAATATAAGGAAAACAGTCATCGGGAAAACCACCATAAAGATCATAGATATCTTTGGATTAGCAACCCAAATTTTGAACCTTCCAAGTATCAAAAAGGTCATTAAAACTCCTATGTTTGCACCCACTATCAAAAAACCGCTAAGTCCTATTGGTAGGCCATTCATACTTATGACTTTTGGGAAAAGCGAAAGTACCGCTGAATAAATAAGGCCTGATAAAAATAGAGTCAATCTGTAGACTTTTCTGTAAAGACCTATTTTGGGGAAATCTATAGGTTTGGATGGAATTTTGAGACTGTTGACTGGCCTAAAGTTTATGGATTCACCGTGTTTCTTAAAATCACGTCTTAAGATGTAAGAAGCGACAAAACTCAAGATGATTCCATATCCGAAAGTAATGTAAGGATACCTGACTATCAAAAAAGGACCCAAAGCCATGCCTATTATATTTCCAGTACTCCAAGAAAGCGTAAATCTGTTTATTGTGGCCGCCGGATCAACTCCGATTTGCCTTTCCCTTTTCGAAAGCAATCCTTCTATCTGTGGAAAAAACGTTCCGAAAAAGAAATTAAGACCTACCGCAAAAATAAAGAGTTCTGCGATGGTAGACCAAAAGAATCCTAAAACGTTAAAAGCACCAAAGATCATCGTGGCAAATATCAACAATTTTTTTTGACCAAAACGATCTCCCATTCTTCCAAATAAAAGACTTGCCGTTATGTAAGACAACGCTCCGGCGAAATTTATAAGGCCTATCGTTGAAAAAGGCAAACCCCATTTTGCGGCAATAGAGTTTATGGCCGATGTTAGTAAATAAGAAAGTATCGAAAAATTATTGGAAAACAGGTGATAAAGATGAAAATAACTTCTTTTCACATGATCACCGAAGAAAATTGAGACTCATGATTCTAATTTTTTTTTCAAGATATTTTTAATAAGTTCAACTTCGTTTGTTATAACCATATAAGCCTCTTTCTCGATGGCATATTCCATTTCTGCTTTATCGTTAACCGTCCAAAAGATTATCTTTATACCTTTATCTTTTCCGAACTCAATGATATCATCCATTTCTTTCAAACCCTTCGCGTAGACGGGGAGATTGTAAGAAAATATACCGAGTTCAACACTTTTCTTTTTTATCTCTGAAATTTTATCTATATGACTTTCGTCAAAAAGAAAGCCTAATTTCAAACTTTGATCGAGTTTCCTTGCATAAGAAATACTTTTATGATTGAAGGAAGAAACAAGCACCCTGTCTGGATTTCTGTTTTTGATGAATTTCACTGTCTTTTCGACAAGTTCATCCGAATCTATGACATCGGTTTTAAGTTCAACGTTTATTCTAAAAACAGGACCTATCAGATCGAAAACCTCCTCAAGCGTTGGAATCTTTTGACCATGGGAGTTATACTTTCTGAGCTCTTCCAAAGTCATCTCGGAAATGAGACCTTCTCCATTAAAAGTCCTATCTATCGTTTCATCGTGACACACGACAATTTTCTTATCTTTTGTGAGATGAACGTCCAATTCTATTCCATCCGATCCGTATTCAATGGCCTTTTGAAAGGCAAGCAAAGTGTTTTCAGGATATTTTGCGCTGTATCCTCTATGACCGTAAACTAACATATTTCACCTCCGATTTATCCTATTTTAGCATACTAAGTCAGTTTCAAATTCCGAATCACCGTTCCGGCAGGTGATTTGGCACACAGCACGTGGCTCGTGGCACGTAGAATTGGCAATTTTCAATTGACAATTGTCAATTTAACAGACTGTTCACTCTTTACTCATCACCACTCACTGATTGAGGCATCCTGCTCTCCGTTTATAGTAAATGACTATTCGACTTTTAAAATGAGTTTGATATACAATCAGTTTTCTTGAAGAGCCGGTGGGGGTATGTCATATGTTTTCATCTTATCACCTTCCTTGTGATATTATATACTTATACGCTTGAGAAGGAGGAAAAAAATGGAGATCAACGATGAACTCATAGATCATCTTGAAAACCTTTCAAAATTAAAATTGAAAAGTTCAGAAATAGAAAAGATGAAAACGGATATGAATGAAATTCTCGAATACATGAAACTTTTGGACGAAGTTGACGTAAGCGGATACGAACCGGTTTTTACGCCCATGGAAGATCCAATGATTCCAAGAGAAGACAGATCAGATCAACAAGATCCATCTCAAATTTTAAAACTCGTTCCACACCTTAAAGATGATCTTGTTTTGATTCCATCGATATATGCAAAATGATGGGAAAATCGGAGAAGATATAGCATCTGAGTATTTAAATTCTCAACACTACAAAATTCTAAAGCGAAATTTTAGGACAAGACTCGGAGAAATAGACATAATAGCAATCGATAAAAAGACCCTTGTTTTTGTTGAAGTGAAATACGGATCTGCCGATGCTTACCTAAGGGTTAACCAAAACAAATTCGAAAAAATCGCACGTACGGCAAATGCTTTCATAAAAATTCACGGAGACTTTAAATCTGAAAGTTACAGAATAGACGTTATCGCAATTTCAAAAGATGGAAAAATTAACCATTTTAAAGACGTTGCGATGGATTTTTCGTGATGGAGGTGTCAAATGTATTTTACAAAACCCGAAATTAAAAATGCAAAAGTAAAAAATTACATTTACAAAAACAATCGTCATTTCGTTGAAATAGATCCAAATCCGTTTTATGAAGATGGGGCAGGCGGTCAAATAGGAGATCGGGGTTTTATAGGTGAAGCATCTGTTTTGTATGTCTCCGAAATGATAGAAGTTGATAGATCTCTTGCGATAAATTCTGATGTTAAAATCACAATAGACATGGAAAGAAGATCCGAAATTGCCCGGCAACACACAGCCCAGCATATAATATCTGCAGCGATAGAAAAAATGTACGATGCAAAGACAGTCGGTTTTCACATGGGAGAAGAAGAGACCACAATCGATCTTGATAAACCATTTGACATAGAAAAAATCGAAGAATTTTCAAATGAAATAGTGTTTTCGAATTTCGGTGTTGAGGAGATAATCGTAAGTCCCGATGAAGCGTTAAAATACGATCTCAGAAAAGATCTTTCTGAAAAGGCTCTTAAAAGTGGAAATATAAGACTTATAAAGATAGACAACTTTGATTTGAATGCATGCGGTGGCTTTCACGTCTCTTCCACGGGAGAAATAGGTATCATAAAGATAACACATTCAGAAAGGGTAAAGGGCGGTTTTCTAAGAATATGGTTTGTGGCAGGCAAAAGGGCACTCAAAGACTACGATTTAAAATCAAAGATGGTCTACGAAAGTGCAAGAATTTTTGATGCATCATGGGTAGATCTTAAAGCGAGAATACAAAAATGCCTTGACGAATCAAAAGAAAAAAATTCATCTCTTAAGAAGTTGTCAGAAATTGTTGCGCAATACATGGCTAAAACATTGAAGCCTTTCGATGTGTTAGAACTTGATGAATCTGTCGCATCATTTTTGATAAGAATAAGGCAGGACATCCCATACACGATAAAGATAAACAACACGAATAACATCGTTGTGTCTCTTCCAGAGTGTGACAAAGAAAAAGTCATGAATTGTGCAAAATCTTTGAAGGCCAAAGGTGGCGGCAGCGGCCCGATTTACAGATTTTCAGTGGAAAATCCAAGTCAATTTATAGAAGCGTTAAAACAAATATAAGATCTTTGATCACTCGTCACTATTTTGTTTTTTCGCGCACTTTATGTTATAGTATTCACGAGTATATTTGTCCACTTTAGGAGATGATTTTTATGGGGTGCGCTTGTTATTCAGAAATCTTGAAATTACCTTTCGTGCTATAAAGGAAGATTACAGACTTGGAATGAAGTTAGATCCTTCCGTTAAGTCTGGCCTCGATATTTCTCTCTTTTCCCCTTCCTTTCATGGTTTGATGCTTTACAGATTTTCACATTTCTTTTGGATGTCAAATATGAAATTTGTGGCCATGAGTTTTAGGTATTTAAACCGTGTAATTTACAGGATGGATATTCATCCTGCCGCAGAAATAGAATGTGGCATTTTCATAGATCACGGTATAGGTGTCGTGATAGGAGAAACAACTTTTATCGGTCGTGGAACGTTAATATATCATGGCGTCACTCTTGGAACGGCAAGAGTAATGAATGGAAAACGACATCCTACCGTCGGTAGAAATGTCGTGATAGGTGCGAATGCAGTTGTATTAGGACCTGTAACGATCGGAAATGGATCAAAGATAGGTGCAAATGCAGTTGTGCTTGAAGATGTTCCTCCCTTCGCAACTGCCGTTGGAAATCCAGCAAAAATCATAGAAAAGAAGGTGACAATGCGTGAATTTGATTTCTCTGATAGGAAAGACCCCGATTGTGAACTTAAAAACGATGAATCAAATTTGGTTAAAGTTGGAAAAGACGAATCCAGCAGGTAGCATAAAGGACAGAACTGCTTTTGGAATGATAAATGATGCTTTGGAAAACAATCTTATAAGGGCAGGTTCTACCATAGTTGAACCAACTTCCGGAAATACAGGCATAGGCCTTGCGATGGTAGGTGCGTATCATGACATAAAAGTCATTTTGACAATGCCAGAAAATCTGACGATCGAAAGAAGAAAACTGCTCGAACTTTACGGATCAGAACTTATTTTGACACCTGCGAAGTTAGGAATGAATGGTGCAATTGAAACAGCGATAGAAATTGTTGAAAATACCGGATCAACAATGCTTAACCAGTTTGAAAACCCATCAAATCCAAAGATCCACTTTTTGACTACCGGTCCTGAGATTTTATCCCAGATGAATTACGAACTTGATGCTGTGGTATGCGGGGTTGGAACTGGCGGCACTGTATCCGGAATAGGAAAGTTCATGAAGTTGCATTCAAAAAAGATTAAAATATTTGCAGTTGAGCCATCGGAATCGCCGGTTATATCTGGA
Organism: Athalassotoga sp.; assembly: GCF_049965695.1. Taxonomy (NCBI): domain Bacteria; kingdom Thermotogati; phylum Thermotogota; class Thermotogae; order Mesoaciditogales; family Mesoaciditogaceae; genus Athalassotoga; species Athalassotoga sp. The sequence goes on from NZ_JBMFWB010000006.1 coordinate 62,384, forward strand.
GGCAAACCATCTCCTCATGGAATTCAAGGAATAGGAGCGGGATTTATTCCCAAGAATTACGATCCATCCGTTGTGGATGAAGTGCTAACCGTTTCAACTGATGAAGCAAAAGACATGACAATTTACCTTTCAAAAAAGGAAGGTTTGTTTCTTGGAATTTCCTCCGGTGCAGCAGTGGCAGCGGCAAAAAAGGTCATCGATCATTTCAATTTGAAAAGGATCGTTGTGATAGCACCGGACGGAGGTGAAAAATATCTCTCTATCTGGTGATATAGATTTCATAATTGATGACATAAAAAATACGGTCGGAGACAAAAAACTTTACGTGGCTTTTTCAGGAGGTCTTGATTCAAGTGTTGTTGCAATTTTATCAAAGATGGCATTAGGTAGCGAAAAAGTTGAACTTGTGACGACAAAATTTGACTTTACCTATCCTCAAACAATTGAAATAGTAAAAAAATTTTCATCTGATGCAGGATTACAGCATGTCTTTGTTGATGCATCAGAATGGCAAAAGAAAATATGGAAATCAGGTCCGGCATGCAACGCTTGCACAAGAGGGCCAAAACTTCAGAGTGTGAAACATTACGCCAAAGATGGTATAGTCGCAACCGGATCGGAATTTGAAGATACATGGGGGCAGCAAGGGATAAAAGTAAATGATGGCATATATTCTCCAATTTCACATCTTTCAAGATCTGAAGTTCAAGAAATTGCAAATCTTTTGGGCTTGAAAATAGAAAAAATAGGAGAAAATTCACGAAGAGAAGGCTGCATCTTAAAACATTTGCTTAAGATGATGACTTCTGAATTTCATGGCAAAGCGGTTTACGAGTCCAACGTTCAACTCATGAATATCGTTAAATCGTCTTCAGCGAATTTTTCAGTTGCAAACGTAAAGATAATCGGACCGCTGTCAAAGAATTTTGCACTCGTGAATCTCCAACCTCTGCCAAGTTCTGAACTTTTGGCAGAGATAAAAAATATCATCGATGCAATTCCTCAAATAGAAAAAACAGAAATAGTAAATAAACCGATTAAACTTAAAATCATTGCAAATCCGGGTATATATAACGATGAGAAAGCAAGGTACTGGATCGAAAACGGAAGATTAAAACCCGACTTCGCATTTCCAATTTTTGTGGACTGGAAAATTTCAAAAAACAACAGGTTAAATACCTTTGAAGTTGTCGACTACGAATTCATTTCTTGAAAGCGGTTATCAAAACAAGATCGTCACCTTCTATTTGAATTATGGCGACGATCTTTTCATCTTCAATTCTTATTCTTCCGTTGCTTTGCAAAATTGCGGAAGAAGTTTTTGATTCAATCATATCTTTCAAACTTTCAATACCAATTTCTCTTTCTACAGACCTTTGTAAAGCATGCGATCTTATGTAAAGGAATTTATCAAGAAAGGAAATGTAAATTCTAAATTCTTCTGTCCTTTACCTCACCCCTAATATTCTGTCAATTTTATTCCTGTCAAAACCTATAACAATTTGATTGCCAAGTTCTATAACCGGCACACCATATTGATGGGTTTTTTGAACCATTCTTTCCGCTTCTCTTTGATCTTTCGAAACATCTACATCTTCAAAAGATATTCCAAGAGATTTGAAATAATTTTTTGCTGCCTTACAATGAGGACAAGCTGGAGTCGAATATATTTTCACTTTTAAAGCCACCTAAAATCATCTCCTTAAATCATTTCTATAAATATACCTATATAGAGTATACGATATCAAGACCTTTTATGTCAAGGATCCATGCAACATATGCTTGATAAATTTCAAACGTGAAATATCCGCGGCATGATGTTTTATGTTTTTAACGTTCAATGATCATTTTACTATTTTGCGATTCTCCGTCGCGCAATATTTTTAAAATCTTATTTGATTTTTAATTCCTACGAAACAAGAGTATTTTAGAATAGATTATGAGCATAAGTTCAAAACGATATGGAGGTTAAGATGAAGATATTCAAAATCAAAGAAACTCTCGTTGAAGATGGAATTGCACTTGCAGATGCAAGAGACCTAAAGGTTATTTCGGATGTGCGTGACGATGGTACACACCCTTATGGATTTTCACCGGCAGAGATTATAGGCAACGCACTCGGATCGTGTCTTTTGATAAACGCACAAAGAATAGCAAAAAAGATGAGAATGAATTTTTCCGATCTGAGCGTCGATTTGCAGGTCTACAGACAGGAAGATCCACCAAAAGTTGTCAAAATAGAATACACGATTCATATAAAAACAGACGGCAGTGAAGAACAACTTGAAAAACTTTTCGATTATACCTCTAAATACAGCACGACTTACAATACATTGAAAGATTCAGTTGAAATTGTTGGGAAAATTCAAAAAATTGAAATAGAAAATATTAAAGAAAGAGAGTGATTTCATTGTTTGAATCCTTTGCTAAAAATCTTAAAAAATATCTTATTGTATATTCGATCATAGCGCTGGCCGTTGGATGGGGACTGGGCATAATGTATGCTCCTGTCGCCAAAGACAACACGCTGATATTCAAAAATCTTGTTACCGTTTTTGTTTTCTTCATGATATACCCTATGATGGTCAATCTTGATTTAAAAGAAATACCAAAAATGATAAGAAAGCCCAAAGCCGTTGGCCTGAGTCTTATATACAATTACGCAATTACTCCCGTTATAGCATTTGTGCTATCTTACCTTTTCCTTCACGACGCGATGCTTTCGTTAGGCTTCATGCTTGTGATGCTTATGCCAGTTGGATCTTCGAGTGTTGGTTATACCGGCATCGTCAAAGGGAGTGTTGAGACCGCAACGATAGCCCAGACGATAAGTTTCTTGTTGATTCCTGTTCTAACCCCCCTTTATCTTTCTTTCATGACAAAGGGTGTTGCCATACCCATGATGCTTATTTTACAAAGTATCCTTTTACTCATAATTCTTCCAATGATTTTGGGAATACTGACAAGATTCGCCGTCATAAAATTCATGGGGAATAATGGCTTAAAAAAGATAAATTCTTTGCTTTCGACAAGTACGATGCTTTTCATGTTTGGAGTCATAGGCCTTATCTTTTTCATGAAAGGTGAATTACTGATTCAAAGATGGGATATTCTTGTGGATCTATCGCTTGTGACGCTTTTGTATCTTGGGATAATGCTTCCATTGACAACCTTTGTCGATAAAAAAGCCGGTTTGTCTTACAAAGATCATATGGGCATAGTTTTTCTAAGCACAAGTAAGAACAACAGCACGGCCGTTGCCATAGCAACAATGGCCTTTGATCCGCTGGTGGCAATTCCAGCGGCAGTTTTACCCATCTTCCAGATGATAATACTCGTTGTGTACATACATCTTGAAAAGCCGATAGAAAAATACTTTATGAAACCGAAAGACGAGGTTTTACCATTGGGAGAAATTCAAAAGAATGAGGAGTGAGAATATGTCTGAGACTCAGAGTGAACAACTTTCAGATGATATGAACAGGTATTACGACCAGTTCATGGATGTAATGAAAACTTTGGGAGAAAATTCTCCGGAATACATCAAAGGGTTTGGAGAATTTGTAAAGGCCGGAGAAAAAAATGGTGCATTATCTTCAAAATTTAAAGAACTTATATCCGTAGCCTTAAGCGTTGTTACTCAATGTCCTTATTGCGTCGCTTACCATGTTAAAAACGCAATAAAAGAAGGAGCAACAAAGCAAGAAATAATAGAATCTGCGATGGTTGCGGGTGTAATGGGCGGTGGTCCGGCGGTGGCACATATAAAATTGGTAATAGACGCATGCGATCAATTTAACTGATTAAAAGCTCCCTATTGGGGGCTTTTTTCTGTTTTTTGCCAATGCGATATTTCCATTTAATTTATAAGATGACGGATCAATACAGGGGAGCATCACACGATGTTCTTTTAAAATTGAAATGTAAATTTTAATCTGGCAAATAATCTGAAATCTAAAAAAGCATTGAACTTGCACTCATCTACGAGAAAATAACGAACGTAACACTGAATTTTCTCAATGATATCATGCATAATCTTGTCAACATTAACAAAACATAATTTGTATTAGCATGATTAATTCCTTTGAACCTTTAGGATAGATAAAAAGGGGAGGTAATGTAGAATGACGCAAGTTTACCAAAAAGGAAAGATGGAGAAATTCAAAGAACATCTGGATAAATTCATTCCACTTTACGTGCCAGTTTCAATGGTTGTAGGACTGCTTTTAGGTTTACCGCTATCTAATCAAATAGCGGGTTCTAATTCGCTTTTTAGCGTCCTTAACCTTGTTGTGGTAGTTGGAATGGTTTATCCAATGATGGTTGGAATTAACATGGGAGAAATGACAAAATCTTTTAGAATGTGGAGGTTGTTGATTTTTGGTCTGATCATGGGTTTGGTTTATCCACCTATAATCATTTACCTGCTTACTCTTTTAATACCAATTAATTCAACTCTCGCATTTGGCTTAATATTGGCGGTTGTTGTACCCTGTTCGTCAATGGCAATTGCTTATACAGGTCTCTCAAAGGGAAATACAGAATTGGCAACCGTACTTGTGATTTTTTCCTTCATCTTAGCATTGTTAACAGTTCCAATGTGGTTATCTGTTTTCGGAAGTAGTTATCATGTAGCAGCACCTATGTATGACATCATAAAAACGTTGATAATAATAGTTGCAATTCCTATGACCCTTGGATATGCAACGAGAGAAACCATAATGCTAAAGGGCGGGAAAAAAGCATTTGCAAGGGCTAAAGCATCTTTTCCTGCGATATCTCTTTTGGGAATGTATGCGATAATATTTTTGATATTCATGGAAAAATCACAGATGATCATTGAAAAATGGGAACAAATACTCATAGCACTTGCACCATTATCACTTTACTATGTTATAACTCTCTTAGTTTTTACCTTGGTAGATATCGCTTTCAAAATTAAATACAAAGATCACATGGCTCTTACTTTCACGGCTACCGGCAAAAACGAGGGAACGGCGATGGCAATAGCACTTGGAGCGGGCATAGGACTTGCAGCAATTCCGGCAGCCATAACGCCTTTACTGCAAATTCCATTTCTTGTTACATACATGAAGATGCACTGGAAGATAGCCGGATGGTTTTCAAAAAGATCAAGCAAACTCGTAAATGAGTACGAACTTCACGAAATAGAAATATCCCAAGAAGACGAATCGGCAGAATAATAACTCAAAACGAAAAAGCCCCCATCGGGGGCTTTTTTCACAAATAAGTGATTATACTTTTTCTGTCTTTGATACTTTTTTCCCAAGCAAACTTAAAGCGCTTTCTGCCGCTTCAAGGATAACTTCGCTCAAAGTCGGATGTGTATAGACACAAGATGTTATGTCTTCAAGTGTACCGTTCACCTTTATCACCTGTGTGGGTCCTGCTATCAATTCAGAGGCTTCCTTCCCAACTATCTGGGTGCCCATGAGTTTGTGATTTTGAAAATCTACAACAAATTGAACAAATCCTTTTTTGTCTCCCATTATAAGTGCTTTAGCATCCTCTGAATAGGGAAATCTAAAAACTTCGTATCCAAGTTCTTTTCCCTTCGTCGAATCCATCCCGACACTTGCACTTTCCGGATCGCTGAAGATCGCGTGTGGTATAGCGGTATAATTGATCTCCATATCCTTCCCGAGGATCTTGTACGCTGCCGTTAAAGATTCGACTGTTGCAGCATGGGCAAGCATAAGTTTTCCATTTACATCACCTGGGGCATAAACATTCTCATTCACGGTTTGCATGTAATCATTGACGGGGATCTCACCACGTTTGCCTTTTTCTATTCCAAGTATTCCAAGATCTATACCGTTTGTTCTTGGCTTTCTGCCTGCTGCCATCAAGACCTTTTGACCATAAGAAACTTTTTCTTCTCCATTTTCAGAATATTTTACCGCAAATCCAGATGATGATTTTTCTACCGAGATCACTTTTGAGTTGACGTGAATATCGATTCCTGAATTTTGAAGTCCTTCTGCCACGGCCATACTCACGTTTACATCTTCCGTCGACAAAAGTCTTGGCAAAAGTTCTATTATGGTAACCTTTGTATCCAACCTTCTAAACATGGAGGCCATTTCCACGCCTATGTATCCACCGCCAATTACCACGATTGATTCAGGCTTTTCTTCAAGTTCAAAGATATCTTCAACAGACAAACACAATTCATTACCCGGAATGGGTATTTTTACTCCTTCAGATCCGGTTGCTATAATGAGTTTTTTGAACTTAAACCTTATATCTCCGTCTTTTCCTTCAACGTCAACCGTATTCGAGCCCGATATCTTGGCCAGACCGTAAAAAACATTCAAATGGTTTTTGGTGGCTCCTTTACTCGCTCTTTCTGTTCTTCCCTTAAGAATCTCTTCTTTTCTGCTTTTTATCTTGCGAAAATCAACTTTGAAATCAAAAGTGCCATCGATTCCGAAGTCTTCCATCTCACGCAGCATATTATACCTTGAGGCACTTTCGATGTAGATCTTCGAAGGGATGCATCCTTCAAAAAGGCATGTACCACCAAGGCCTTTTCCTTTTTCCACAAGAGCCACTTTAAGACCGTTCTTCGCAAGCAAATTCGCGCCCGGTGTTCCTCCAGAGCCACCGCCGATGACTACAACATCAAATTCCATTTCTTTCACTAACTTCACCTTCTTTAGAATAATAATGAACTTATGACCATAACTATTCTACCACTTTTGTAACAAAAAAAGCCCCACAAGGGGGCTAATTTTTATGATTGTAAAATATCAACTCGTAGTATTTTCTATCTTCCTTTTTCTTCTCAATTGAAGCATAACGAGCAAAAGCATAAGAGGAATCTCGAGTAAAGGCCCTATTGCTGTCACAATTGGAACAAATGGGTATGCTGAAAAAGCCGTTATGGCTATTGCAATTGAAACTTCAAAATCCCTTGCCGCAACTGTGTATCCTATAGATGTTGAATCTTCATAATTGAACTTGAACCTTCTTGCAGTAAGGTATCCAACGTTGAAAAGCAAAAAGTAAAATGAAAGCATGACAATTGCGACCATCCATATCAAAGAAGGATATTCAATTATTCCATATCCCTCGCTCCAAAACATCACCAGAATTGTGAAAAGCAAGGCTATTGTTTGCACGTTTCCGAGCAAATTCGTGACTTTTGCGAAATAGGATTTCTTTTGTAAAAGGTATCTTGTCAGTATTCCACCAAAAAAAGGCAGGGCTAAATACAAAAGAATGCTTTGAAGTATCAAAGACGGATCTATCGATACTTTCGTTCTTGCAAGAAGATATATGAGAAACGGCGTCATTATTATTTGAATTATAGAATTCCATGCCACAAAAGACACAGCCATCGACATATTTCCTTTTGACATATCCGTCCAAACCATGACCATCGCTATGCACGGAGCCACTCCAAGCAATATTATCCCAACTATCGCCTGCTGTGTCATATTTGAAGAGATTAATCCTAAAGCGTAAAAAATGTAAAAAAACGCATAGGCAAGACCCGCAACAAGAAATGGGGCAACGAGATAATTCAAAACAACCATTAAGCCAACGCTTTTTATGTTTTTAAAACTTTTTCCAAGCTCGGAAATCTTGACTTTGACCATCGCCGGATATATCATGAAAAACAATCCGACAGGTATACCATACGTCGATATTTCCTCGTTGCCTTTAGTGTATCTTCCAAGCAAAAGACCGATGATTATGGCAACTACGACAAAAACAGGAAAAAGAATATTTTTCAATCCAAGTTGCTTTGCAAGGCTTTTGTTATTCGCTTTATCCATTTTATCCTTCTATCTTAAAAGATGATACATCTTTAGAATCGATCATACCTTTACCAAAATTTTCTTCTATCCATGCTCTTATCTCATCGCGCACCTTTCTAAATACTTTAAGTTTTTCCTCATCAGATCCTGTGGCGAGGGCCGGGTCTTCAAAATTTCTGTGGATATGAACCTTACCCGGGAAAAACGGGCATGTCTCATTTGCCCTGTCGCAGACGGTGATGACGTAATCGAATGTCTTCCCTTTGAATTCTTCTATACTCTTGGATCTGTGATTTGATATGTCAATTCCGATCTCTTTCATAACCTCTATGGCGTATGGATTAACATGAGAGGCTATCGTTCCGGCACTCGCAACTTCATATTTGTCTGGATACATAGACCTTAAAAATCCTTCTGCCATTTGTGATCTCGCAGAATTATGGGTGCATATAAAGAGAACACTTTTTTTCATGATTTCCTCCTTCTTAATCGCATTTTTGAGATTCGAATTTTACACTCTCAAGATCGTACTCTTGTATTGCAACTTTAAGAATTTCTTCCAAAAATGAAGGAATTTCTTTGATAGCGTAATAATGCCATTTTCCATCCTGCCTTACGGTTACAAGATTTACGTTCATCAATTCCTTCAGATGTCTCGAAACATTTGGTTGATTTGTGGAGAGCAAATTTTGGAGATCGCAAACGCAAAGTTCTCCCCTTAACTTTAAAAATGAAAGCATTTTTAAATTTGTCTCGTCTGCCAGTACTTTCAAAATATCAGCGATACCGATATTCTTTGTGATCATCTCTCACCTCATATTCTTATATTTACATATATAATTATATAATACAAATTTTAAAATTCCATTAAAAGTCAGTGAGTATACTTTGAACCTTTTTAAATTTATATAGTCTAAATTATGATATTGACATTTTGACTATATAGTGATATTATTGATCGGAAACGGAGGTTAAAAACATGATCAAATCAAGTAAGTTTGAAAATATTGGCATGAAGATGAATCCAACTTTTACCGTTGCTTTGCTTTTGATCGATCAAAAACCATCTCATGGATATGAACTTGTTGAAAGAATGGAAGAGTTTGGAATTTCGGCAAAAGATCAAACTTTCATCTACAGAATTCTCAGAATGCTTGAAATGAACGGCCTTGTTGAATCAAAATGGGACACATCTGATCCAGGTCCTGCAAAACACGTTTACAGCATAACGGAAGATGGTAAAAAGACTTTGAAGAATCTCATAGAAGAGTTGAAAAACAGCATGGAAATGTACCAAAAGGTAATAAACATTTACGAAAAGATTGATAATGGAGGAGATGTGAAATGAAAAATCGCGAAGAAAATGAAAATCAAGAAAGGAATGTGAGGAAAATGGATGAAAATCCTGAAGAGAAATTTCATGATGAAATAGCGAAAGTGGCCTACCATCTTTGGGAGATAAGCGGAAAAGTGCCCGATAAAGATCTTGAAAACTGGGAAAACGCTAAGAAAATAGTGTTAGCACTTCACGAAAACGACGAAAAGAAAAAAGACAACGAACAAATGGATGCAAAAGGGAAAGGCATGATGGGCAGATCTGAAATGATGAAAAAAAGGCACATGAAGAATTTCGGAGGAAAAGAATCTGAAGAATAAATTCACGCCTTATAAAAGGATAGGGGCTTTTTAAGATTTATTTTTTTACTGTAATAAGTGAATAATCATTTATATAAAATTTTATCTATACATAAATATAATAAAAAGGAGTGTGATCGCTTATGGAAAAAGGAAATTCAAAAGATTTGCGTAAATTGGGCTTATCCATAAATCTCATAAGTGTTACAGAATGGCTTATCATCGTAGTTGCGTTTCTCGGGAGATACATGCTTCAATTTTATCAAACGGCAATAGGTTATACAGCAGGCTTTTTCGGTCTAAACGCAACTGAAGTGGGTATTGCGTTTGCACTATTTGGAGTGGCCTTTGGCCTTGCCGCCTTCATCGTGCATAAAATTTCACCTTCTAAGTTCCGAAGCCTCGTTGCAATTTCTTTGTTGATACTTGGATTAACGATGCCTTTATATCTTGTAATTCACGGTGCAATTGAGATTTATGCCTTGATGACACTGGACGGCCTCATAACCGGTATATACATGGATGCTCTTATGACAATGGGTGGTATGGCATCAAAAGATCAAAAGCAAAGGCAAATCGATCAATCTGCTTTTTCTTTTTGGGTTTCCACCGCACTTATCATAGCACCATTCACAACAGGTATACTTTTGTCGGTGTTGAACATCAAATACATGTTCGCCATCTTTGCGATAATGGCCTTTGTTGCAATTCCTGTTTTGCTATTCCTCCATGGCAAACACAGTCTTCAATATGTTGGACACCGTTCCGAAGCCGAAGAAGGTACACATCCGACCGCGTTGAATTTTCTTTTTCACAATAAGAACAAATCCTTCAACGCTTCTTTGATAGCCGCCCTCGGAAACAAAATTCCTTACTTCATAGTACTTTCGTTTGGAGTCCTTTACGGTAAAATACTCGGTTTCACGCCACAGCAGATCTTCTATCTCATAGCCGTGATGTTTGCATTCAATGTTGGTGCACGCCTATTTGTGATGTTAAAGTCACCGATAAGCAATAAGTTAAGGTACATGGAGATCGCCATGATCTTTGCTGCCGGTGCGGCAATAATTTTACCGCTAAGCGTAATTTGGCATCCTTTATTCTACCTTGTGTTTCCTCTGGCCGGCATTCCTGAAGGCATATTATGGCCTATAGGACTTCAACTTGCAAATACAACTTTTAAATCCCACGAAATAGGATCATCAACGGCCTTTTTCAGTTCTGGCATGATGATCATGGCCGCATTGATGCCGATACTGGGCTGGATCATATCAACGGTAGGATATGAATTTTCTTTCTTGATCTTTGGAGCAATTACAGTTGCTTTTCTTATCTGGTTGTTATCGTATGTGAAATCTAATGAATTCGAACTGACGCAACATGCTGAATTATCGGAAAAAAGATGAAATTCTAAAAAGATAATTAGAAAATAAGTAAAAAAAAGGACGTTTATACGGGTATACACTTGACAATCAAAATCCTATTGGTATATTATCATATATATGAGTAAGTGCAGTTTTGAAAAGATTCGAGGCGTTTTTTATCAAAGATGAAAAAAAGATAAGCGTATTTGATATTTTCATAACATTTTTTAAAATAGGCCTTACCGCTTTTGGTGCTGCAATGATGACAGAAACTAAAAAAAGTGTCGTCATGCAAAAAAAGTGGGTCGAAGAGCGTGAATTTTTAAACGGTTTATCTCTGGCACAATTCCTGCCAGGGGCAACTTTCGTGAGTCTAACTGTTTTTTTAGGCTATCAAACAAAACGCTTATCGGGAGCCTTTGCAAGTTTTTTAGGCCTGCTTTTGCCTCCATTTGGATTGATGGTGTTGCTATCGTATCTTTATTTTACTTACGGAAATATTCCGACGGTGAACATTATTTTCACGGGTTTAAAAGCGCTTGTCGTTGCACTCATTGCCAACGCTTTATTTGAAATAGGGAAATCGATTTTTAAGAACTGGCAGGCGGTTTTAATTGCCATCGCAGCCTTTGGAGTTGCATGGCTTAACGTTAACATATTTTTCATACTCATAATTGCATCCATTCTTGGAATTATTCTTTACAGACCATGGTCATCAATGCCAAAAAAAGTTTCTAATAACAATCAAATTACCTTTAAATCGAATATAAAGGAGATAATAATAACACTGGCCGTTGTCGGTGGCGTGTTTCTTATTTCTGCCTTGAGTCCAATTCTTCTTAAACTTGAAGAAGTATTTTTCTGGATAGGATTGCTGGTATTCGGCAACGGTTATACGATGATCCCGGTTATTCAACAGCAGGTTGTCAATATGAATCACTGGCTTACTCCAAGTCAATTCATGGTTGGGATTGCGCTTGGCCAGGTTACACCAGGACCTATCGTTATAACGGCAACTTTTATAGGGTACAAAGTTGCCGGAATATTAGGTTCAATAGCCGCTACCGTAGGCGTTTTCACCCCATGCTTGCTTTTGGTCATCACATTGATACCAATATACGTTAAAATAAAAGAAAATTCCTGGGTAAAAGTTGTATTAAATGGCGTGGTTGCTTCTTTTATAGGGCTTATAACCCTTGTGTTGATTGATATGATTAGCAATAACCTAACCACACCGCTAACTATAATTCTTGCTGTTGGTGCATTTTTGGTTTTAAGATTTACCAAATTGAACACACTTTGGGTACTTTTAGGTGGAACCGGAATTTATTTTCTTATCGCGCAATTCATAAGATAAATTTCTACAAAATCCTTGAATTCAATTTGTTATTTTTACCCTTTTGAGGAAAATGGCAACCACGGCAGCAGAGGCCATAACAAGGAAGGCTATGAAAAACGCATTGTTTATGGCCTGTGAAAACCAGTTGGTCATCTCATTTAAAAGTGATTCAAGCGTTGATCGTGCAAAAATTGGAGAAGATGAGATTATCCTTTGCTTTTCCATCAAAAGTTGTGGATTGTTCATCCATTGTAAAAATTCTTTTGGCATAACGTAGTTAAGGATCTTTGGCAGTGTGCTTATTTTGTCCTCATAGTATGTGTTGACAACTGTCCCGATAACGGCCGCCCCAACAACACCTCCCACACTGTTGAAAAATCTTTCTGAAGACAAGGCTACGCCCAATTCTTTTTTTGAAACGACTCCTTGCAGAACGCTAAATGGTATGCTTAATTCCAAACCCATTCCCAGGCCTATTATCATCATATCAAGGTACAAAGTCATATCCGACGAGGAAGGAGTTAAATACGACATTCGGTAAAGTCCGTAAGCCATCAAAATTATGCCTGTTATTGTAATCAATTTATACTTGCCGGTTTTAGAAAAGTATATTCCACTTATTATGCTTGTTAAAATCGCAGAAAGCATCATAGGTGCAAGTATAACACCGGTATTCAGTGCAGTCTTTCCCTGCACAGCCTCAACAAAGAGAGGGATGTATATGAAAGATCCATACATGGCAAATTCGGTCAAAAAACTCAGAATGTTGAAGATCGAAAAGACTTCATTTCCAAATAATTTGAAATCTATGACGGGATTTTTTTGTCTGTGCTCGACCCTGTAAAATATGAAAAAGAATATCGCAGATAAAAAGAACAGGGCAAGAGTTTGGCGTTCAAACCATGTGTTGTCTATTGAAACATAAGTAAATCCTAAAAGCATAGAAAACAACATAACGCTAAGCGTGGTTATACCTCTGTAATCGATAGTGGCATTTTTGTCGGTGTTCGGAGAAGTCTTAGATAGAAAGATAAAATCCATCAATATGGCCCCAAGGCCTATGGGTATGTTTATAAAAAAGACCCATCTCCATCCAACGGTGCCTACTAAATATCCACTCAACAATGGACCTAAAACGCTTGCAACCGCAAGTACCCCACCTACAAAACCCTGGTATTTCCCACGTTCCTTGGAAGGGAAATAATCTCCTATTATGGCAGGCCCTATTGCTAAGATCGCACCCCCTCCGACACCCTGGGCCGCACTTGCACCGATAAGCCAGTAGATATTATGTGAAATGCCTCCAAAAAAAGATGCCACAATGAAAATTACCAGTCCGGTGATGTAAAGGTACTTTCTTCCGAATATATCGGACAATTTTCCAAAAATTGGAATGACAAGTGCCATTGAGAGTGTAAAAGCATCAAAGACCCACCAATACATCGACATTCCTCCAATATCGTTTAAAATCTGCGGCATGGCCGTTCCAACACTTGCCTGTAACATTGATGGTATAAAGTAAGAAACCATAACGCTAAGAAATGCGCCGAAAGCTCTTTTTTTTATTGTGTCATCTTTCAATGAAATCATCCCTTGAGTAATTCAATTTGTTTTTGCAACTCGTTGTACTTTTTTCTTGTCGTGATTATCTTTTTGAGATAGGGCAATCCTACGGTGAAAATTTTCCCCGGTGTGCTGTATATCGATATGTAAGCGTTTATGAATATCTTCCTTAACTCTTCCGGTGTGAAATTGGGGTGTTTGAAGACGAGATGTGTCATATCGTAGAGGGAATAATCTTTTGTGATAAGATCCGGCTCCAATTTTTTGTAAAGCCTTGTTCCCGGGATAGGCGTTAAAATTGAAAATTCTGTCACCACAGAGTTTAACGATTTGGCAAACTTGACCGTCTTTTTTACACTTTCTTTCGTATCGCTTAACGCTCCAAGTATAAAACTTGCAAAGACACCTATGTGGTATTTCTTTAAAATCTTTACTGCATCGTAGGCAATCGAAACGCTTTCCTTTTTGTTGAATTCCTGCATTGCTTCCTCATTTGCGGTTTCAAACCCTATAAAAAGCATCTTGCAGCCCGCTTTTGACATGGCCTCGACCATATCTTCGTGACCTACTATTTCATCTGTTCTCGAGAATGCAAAGCAGTTGACGTGCAGGTCATTTTTGAGAACTTTTTCTGAAAGGCTTATGACCCTTTTCGGGTCCACGGTGAAGTTATCGTCGAAAAAAACGAGAAATTCATAACCGTATTTTTTAACAAGGATCTTCATTTCTTCAAAGACGTTGTCGACGCTTCTCTTTCTCCAAAGTCTTCCCATAAGTTGGGAGACAGAGCAAAACTCACAGTCAAAAGGACATCCCCTTGAAGAAATTATGCTCATGGAACGTTTCCCGTAAGATCTCCAGTTGTATCTTTCAAGAGAAAGGCCGTCCCAATCGGGAAAAGGAATTGAATCGAGATCGGATATGAATCTCATAGCCGAAAGGTGAACTTCTCCATTTTCATTAACATATCCCACACCTCCAATGTTGGGATACCTTTCTCCCTTTTCAATGGCACTTACGAGATTGACAAAACTTTCTTCTCCCTCTCCGAGCACAACGTAATCGGCAGTTTTGCTTTTTAGGATATTGTAGGCATCAACGCTTGGATGCGGCCCACCCATTACCACCTTTACTCCCTGAGCCCTGACACGTTTTGCTATGTATTCAGCCCAGGGGAAACGAACGGTGTCTGAAGAGATACCGACAAGATCGTAATCTGCATAGTGGTAATTTTGAAAATCAAATTTTTCGACATTCATATCGACGATTTTGACTTCATGTTCGTGTTGCTTTAAAACAGCGCTTAAATATCCAAGACCAAGCGGAGGAAAAATAAGGCCAAATCTGTAATAATAACTTGGATTTATGGGATTTACAAGCAAAATCTTCATAAAACCCACCTCAATGATATCATTTTTTAAAAATATTATAGCATATGCTCATAACATATTATATACTAAACCTTTGACCTCTGCCATTTTTTGATCATCCATCACTCGCTGTCATCCTTATTTTCGACATGCTTTATCATATTTTGAAGCAAACGCCTATCCATTTTGGCGATCTCGGCTGCTTTGGTTATATTTCCTTGGGATTTGGAAAGGAGCGAATTTACGAATTGACGTTCGAGTGCTTTATACAGCCTATTCCTTTCGACGTGTTTCTTTTCAAGAAATTCTTCATAATCTATGATCGTTTGGTTTCCGGATATTTCATGTGGTAAATCGCGAATTTTTATTTCTTCCCCGGAAGCATTGATGACAGTTCTGAGAATCACGTTCTGCAATTCGCGGACGTTGCCAGGCCAATTGTAGGCTTTCAAAAGATCGACAACTTTTTGTGAAATGAATTTTACCTCTTTTTTCATTTGTTCTGAGTATTTTTCCACGTAATAATTTGAAAGCAATTCCACATCTTCTGGTCTTTCCCTCAAAGGTGGTATTTCTATTCTTATGACGTTTATTCTGTAATATAGATCTTCTCTGAATTTTTTACCTTCAACCATTTTGTCTAAAGGCTTGTTCGTTGCACTTATAAGCCTGAAATTGACATTTTTTTCTTCGACGCTTCCAAGTTTTGTTATTTTAGAATCTTGAAGTACTCTAAGCAATTTAGCCTGATGATCAATGGGCATGTCACCTATCTCGTCTAAGAAAAGGGTTCCATTGTTTGCGGCTTCGAACTTTCCTATTTTTTTGGAATTTGCGCCTGTAAAAGCCCCCTGATCATACCCAAAAAATTCGCTTTCAAAAAGTTCTGCCGGAACTGCCGAGACGTTAACCGCAACGAAAGGCCCAAGATATCTATTGCTTTGATCGTGAATGGCATGGGCTATAAGTTCTTTTCCCGTTCCGCTTTCTCCAAGAATTACGATTGGCAGATCAAGATTTGCATATTCTGGAATTTTATCAAGTATTTTTTGCATTTTATCATTTTTTGTGAGTATGTTTGAACTGCCTCTGATCCTTTTTTTGAGAAGTGCATTTTCTTTCTTTATATTCATGTATTTAAGAGATCTTTCTATCTTTGCTTCAAGATCCTGCAAATTTATGGGCTTTGTTACATAGTCGTAAGCCCCTAATTTTATGGCTTCAACGGCGTTTTCTATCGTTCCGAAGGCCGTTACTATTATGACGGGGATATCAAAGGCAGATACCACCTCTTTCAGCAATTGCATTCCATCCATTTTTGGCATTTTTACATCCGTCACAACGAGATCGATTTCATTTTTTCGAATCAAATCGAGCGCTTCCAATCCGTTTTGGGCAGTTAAAACATGGTATTTTTTCGAAAAATTCATTTTCATAAGGTCGAGCATGTATATTTCATCGTCAGCAAAAAGCACAGTATTCATATCTTTACCTCCGTTGGAATCGTGACAGAAAAAGTGGTTTCTTTTTCATCACTTTTAACCTCAACATGTCCTTTCATGGCATTTATATAATTGTAAACGATCGAAAGCCCAAGACCGGTACCTGTTTCTTTTGTAGTATAAAAAGGCTCAAAAATGTGCTGTATCTCCGATGAAGGAATAGGTTTACCGTTGTTTGAAACAGATATTCTGAAAAAATTTCCAAGATTTTCAAGTTTGAAAGTTATCCAGCCTCCAAATTCAACAGCATCAAGTGCATTTGTACCTATATTCAAAAGGATTTCCATCAACATCGTCTTATCGAATTTGGAGGTAAAAGGTGCATCAGGCAAATAAGTCTTTATTTCAATGTTTTTCTTAGAAGCACTTTCGCCCAAAAGCAAAGATATTTTTTTAACGATTTCGGATGGATCTCCGTCTTCGATAACAGGAGGTTTCTGACGTGCAAAATACAAAAAATTCTCAAGAATGGAGTTAATCCTGGAAAGTTCTTCTTCTATGTATTTCCACAATTTTTCATTTTCTTTTGGATCCGAACTGTTTTTAAGCATTTGAAGAGATGTCGATATTATGTTCAATGGATTTCTTATCTCATGGGTAACCCCGGAAGAAAGTTTTCCGATGGCAGCCATTCTTTCTTGAAAAATCATCGTCTTTTCGACTTTTAAAACTCTTTGAACGCTTCTGTATCTCGATAAAAAGAACGTAAGATGATTCGAAAGCGTTTCGATCCATTCAAGATCTTCTGGAGAATACCTTCCGCTCCTTTTATGACCCAAAACCATAAAGCCCTCTACTTTTCCGGCGTTTTTCATCCAGACAAACAATTCTTTTTCAAAAAAAATGCCGGAAAATGTTACGTTGTAAAGGTCAACTATTTTTTCAACATCGTTAAAAGGCACATCATTTTTGGTTAGATGCCTTTTGATCGATGTGTAATTACCGTCATCTTCTTTGAAAAATAGTTCTACATCTTCAACATTCAAAACGCTCTTGCAATAACCCAGCACCAAAGAGTTCAATTCTTCAAGAGAATCTATCTCAAGGCTTTTCTTTACAAAATCTATTGTTTTTTCTCTTTTATAACCCCGCCCCGTTCTCAAAAGACGTTCAAAAAAAGTGTCTATTTTCTGGAGATAATCACCAAAAACAAGAAATGAAATGAAGATGACAACAAAGGTCATAGAAAAAAACTGAATTATTCCAGAATTTTTGGAAAAATAAAAATTGGTGTAGTAACTTATCATGAGAATTGAAGAGATCAAGGTAGATATTATGGCACCGTAAAGCACATTTTTAAGGAAAATTGTCGAAATTCTAATCAATTGCTTTTCGTAAACGAGATTGATCACGGTGTAGAGATAAACAGGGATCAATATAGAATTCATAATCGCAATGTATGGCCACATGGAATTTTTGTAAATCCAAAGCCATGCTATTATGGCTTCAAGTACAGAGAAAAGTCCGTAAAAAACCATGTAACTTAAAATTCTCGATCTTTTCGTGAAAGAGATCAGCGTTGAGTACTTTTTTCTCATGAAAGTTATCGAGAAGATGACGTTAAATGTTGAAAGAATGCCAATTGCCAAAGATAAGTCCGGAGAAAAGATCAAAAGCACGGATGTTGCCATACCAATTGCGAAGAGCGCCGATTCTGCTATATAAAGATATCTGAATTTCAACCCATATGAGATCATCAAGGCCGGAATTGTTTGAAATAAAATGAAAAATACAGGAAGAAGATATTGATCTGAAGGCACGTTGAAGATTTCAAAAAAGATATCTAAATTCCAGAAAAAAGAAGTGCTTATCATAAAAAAGAGGTAGGGATTTTTAAAACTTTCCTTCGAAAAATAATATCTTATCGAAATAAACATCATGATAATACTGGCAATGAAACTTACCAAATTAACGTAAAACAAAATCGGCACTCTTTCACCTTCCCAACAATTATATACCAAACAAAATTCAAACTTTGAATCGTATCGAAGACATCTTGCCTTTCGCCTCGATAAATAGGCATTAGTCTTTTGAAATGAAAACAGGGCTGGTTTAGCCAGCCCTTAGATCTTATCATCCAAATCAAGCAGTTTTTCTTTTTGGCCTTTCAAACAAGGCTATCACAAGAATTATGATACCAACGATCAAATCGTTAATCAGATTAGCCATATAACCGCCGGTAATTGTCGGAATAAATGCCGCTATTATCATCCATATTCCACCAATTAGACCTATTATCCATCCTTGCCATGCCGCATGTTCAGGAATCATTAAAAATCCAACTATCGCAACTATGATTCCCACGATAAGATCGTTGACAAGATTTCCGGTTCCTCCCATAGGAATGAAAGATGCGATTATAAACCATATACCTGCTATTAAACTTACCCAACCTCTCCAAGTCATAAGACTCACCTCCATGAATTTTTCTTTCCATTTTATATTTAGCAATCATCGTGCCAAGTTTTTAAAATGATGAGTTTTCAAGTAAATAACTGATGATCGAAGAAGATCGAAGATCATCTAAAAGATAAAATGCGAAGTTTTTCTACGCATTTAAATTAAAAAATCAAATAATCGGGCAAAAATAAAGTGCGAAAAATTTTTTCGCGCCTATGTATACCAAACAAAGTTCAAATTCCGAATCTTCGCTCCGGCAGGCGCCCCCTCGGTGTCTGGTCCTCGCTTTGCTGCGGAGGCCACCTCAAGGACATCCTGCCCTCCGCTACAGTAAATAAACATTCGACTTTTAAAGTGGGTTGGTTATAGTTTCAGAAAACAATTAACCATATAGGCGCTATTTAAATTGAATTTGTTTTGTGATACTATGTATGTGAATGAAAATTAATATATCTAAGACAATGGAGACGATCATTTGATATCTATACTGGATGTTATAGGTCCTTCTATGATTGGACCGTCAAGTTCTCATACGCTCGGCGCTATGAGAATTTCAAAATTTGTTTATAACCTTTTCAACTCAACACCCGATAACGCCACATTTTATCTTCACGGATCTTTCAAAGACACCTACATAGGGCATGGCACAGGGCTTGCCCTCATAGCGGGTTTATGTGGCATTGCCACGGATGATCCTGCCGTTTCAATGGCAGATGAGATATCTAAACGATCCGGATTCAATTACGAATTCAAATCGATAGATCTTGGAGATGTTCATCCAAACACGGTTAAGATCGTTGCCACTAAAAATAACATAACTCATGAAGTTATAGGATCGTCTCTTGGAGGCGGAAGAATAAAAATAATATCGATAGATTCGATATCATGTCAGGTTACCGGTGAACTTCCAACTCTTGTGATAGAAAACGAAGACATCCCCGGTGCACTTGAATCGATCGTAAGAATCATATCGTTGAACTCAGTTAACATTGCGCAGGTGAGTTTAAGCAGGATAAGCAAGGGATCGAAGATTGCAAATATGATACTCGAACTCGATGATGAATTAGATAACTCAATAATCGAAAATCTAAGAATGCTAAAAATCGTTAAGTCGATGATATACGTTAAATCCCTAAACTATGCCAGTTGATCTTTGTCTTTAAAGGAGAGAAAAGGTGAACGTAAAATCTTTCAACGATCTTGTGGAAATTTCTGAAAAAACCGGAGAAGATTTGCATAAAGTGATTCTCAATTGGGAAATGCTTGATACCGGCTATTCAGACGAAAAATTGATAGAAAATACTTCCAAACTTTTGAAAGTCATGGAAGAAGAATACGCATCAAAAAAAGATAAGACATTCAAAACACTTGTGAACTTAACTGGAACAAATGGCAAAAAAATGTACAATTACGTTCAAAACGCTTTTGTTGGAGAGAAAGTTTTCAAGGCTGCGACAATAGCCGTGACGATGGCTGAAAACAACGCATCGATGGGAAGAATAGTTGCATGTCCGACGGCAGGATCAAGCGGTGTTATGCCAGGTGTGTTGCTGGTACTTGAAGAATATGGCATTCCGAGGGATAGGCTCGTACTTTCTTTGATCGTGGCCGGCGCGATAGGTAAGATAATCGCAACAAGGGCTTCTCTTTCCGGATCCGAAGCAGGTTGTCAGGCCGAAATAGGCAGCGCAACCGCGATGGCCGCAGGAGCCGCCGTTTACGCGACATACGGAAGTGCAAGGCAGGTATCAAATGCTGCGGCACTCTCGTTGAAATCTTTGATGGGTCTCGTTTGTGACCCTGTGGGAGGATTTGTGGAAGTTCCATGCGTTAAAAGAAATGCGACAGGGGCGACGTTAGCATTGCTTTTTTGTGATATTGCGAAATCAGGCGTTGAAAGTGTCATACCTTTAGATGAAGTCATAGATGCGATGATGAGTGTTGGTAGATCTTTGCCGGAAAGTTTAAGAGAAACGGGTAAAGGTGGTATAGC
Organism: Athalassotoga sp.; assembly: GCF_049965695.1. NCBI lineage: Bacteria > Thermotogati > Thermotogota > Thermotogae > Mesoaciditogales > Mesoaciditogaceae > Athalassotoga > Athalassotoga sp. Next base: position 83,337 of record NZ_JBMFWB010000006.1, read on the forward strand.
GATAACGCCTACGGCAAGAAGACTGATAAAAGGATTGAATGATAAATTCAGAATATCCGGGGATTAGTTCCATATATGGCATAAAAATACCTCCCAGAATTGATAAGATGTAAATCCAGGAGGTATAATTTTTAAAAGTCAAATGTTTCATACTGACACAAGTGGAACTTAGATCTGAAATTCAAAATAGTTTTAGTATTAATTCCTTTATCAGCTTATTTTCACTTGGACAAAACGTAGAAATAAGGTCCCATTTCGGCTATTTCAGCGTTGTAATACCAGCCTTTAACCCATGATCTTGCAACCCAGAATCCTTCCGGTTGATCTGTCCAGATGTAAAGTGCATTGTTATAGTCGAGTTGTGTTAATTGTTGGGATATCTCCGCTCTCTTGGATGTTTGTGCCGTGTTTATAAGTGAAGAGATAAGCGGATCTATATTTTTTTGTGCAAAATCCGTGTAATTCTGTCCAAAATTTCCGCTGTACGCGCCGGTTGACGCGTAAAAAGCATCTGCAAAGTCATAAGGATCTGGATAATCGGCAAACCATATCGCTATGAACATCGGCAATTTTTGAGAAATTTCATCTGCCAGATAATTGGACCAAAGTTCTCCGACAACGTTTATCTGGAATTTTGGATTTAACCTTCTTGCAGCGTCGCTTAAAGCCTGAAGTGCAAGTTGATGGGTTGTGTCTCCCGTATCGTACAGAGCGGTGAATTTAAATCCCTTTTGCCATAACTCACCGTTGTAAGCCTCTTTAAAATACTCTTCGGCTTTTGCGAGATTCTGTTCATATGTCGGGAGGTTCGGGTCGTACCCTAACAACCCTTTTATTATCGCACTGTTAGGTTGTAATGCCATGTTATTCAAGGCCTGTTGAATGAACTGTTTGTACGGGAACAGATACTCGAATGCCTTTCTAACATCCAAATTGGAGAAGAAATCTGACGGTATGCCGTTTCCGTCCAACTTCCCGGATCCTATATAAGAATTACCCTGTGCTGCTATGTTCCACTGGAAAGCTATTCCGTAAACACCAAGGGTCGGTAAATCCGTTACGACGTTAACTCCCTTGACTCCTTGAACTTCCGAAAGATTTTGAAGTGGCACTGATATCGCATCTGCTTGTCCTGCCTCGAGATCGAGCAAACTCGTCGTGAATTCGTTGATGTATTTCACAACTGCATATTTGATCTTTGCAGGTCCTTGCCAGTATTCATCAAATCTTTGAAGTGCAACTTCACGTCCTGGCGTTATGTATTGCACCATATAAGGTCCTGTTCCGTTTTCTATGTTTTCAAGCGGATCGTTACTTTGTTCCGGATTGTGATAATACCACCAATCGTTTGCCGATCCGTCCCACGCGTTGTTATCGGCACACCATTTCTGATCGAGTATGGAAGACCAGTTTGAAACAGGACCAGAAAGTATGTAAAGGAATGGAGCATATGGCTGAGGAAGATGGATTATCACATCGTTGCCTTTAATTTCAAAATCTTTTGCGAGTAAATTAAAAGCATCGACTAAAGCCTGTTTGTATTTATCGGAAAGCGGGTTCTTTGTTCCTGTTGCAAAAATTCCCAAAGAACTTAAACTCGTGTAGTTGAGCGGATTGCTCAATCCCAATTCGTTGGCCACAACCTGGACTATGGTGCTGACATATTGGCCATCTACCATTGGAAGCAAAGGCCCTGCCAACATCCAAGATGGTCCGCCTGCCCTATCGAATATAACTGTTCTTTCAAGAGAATAAACGACATCTTGAGGGGTTAGCAAATCACCGTTGTGAAAGTAAACGCCCTGGCGGATGTGAAAGACGTAAGTTGTGCCGTTATCAAGAATCGTACCATCTGAAACGGACGGGACGTTAGTTGCAAGCATAGGAAGGAAATTAACGGTAGATGTTCCATCGTACTGAATGAGATTTTCGTAAACCTGCATGTTGATCTCATCCGATACGGTATCGTAGTCCCAAGCCGGATCAAGAGAAACAAAAGGTCCAGGCTCTTCGTATACAAACGTGTTGGGATTGACAACAGATTGCGCCATCGCAATTGTCGCAAAGCCAAGGATTAAAATGATCATCAAAAACGTAATTCCTTTTCTCATCTTTCAACCTCCCATAATAAAATAGTGGAACAAAAATACTTTTAAAAATTATATATAAAAAAAGTGATCATTTAATGTCTTTAAAATGAACTTTTGATGTTTTAAACATTAAATTGTCTTTTATGACAAGTCAAAAAATAACCCAAAAATTTGGGCATTTACGTGACATGCTCCCACCACTTATAGAAGTGGGGGCTTCTCGCTCAATAGCACCTCTGTGCTAAGTATCAACGAGCTATCCCCGTGTGCCCCACGGTTCTCATCATAACCAAGCATGTGTAGCCCTTGGTGTTTTATATTTATCGCAGCGTTTATGTCTCTGTCATGGATGGTATGACAGTTTGGACATTCCCATTCCCTTTCATTCAGGCTCAACTCTGCTTTTTCATATCCGCATACACTGCAGGTCTTAGAACTCGGATACCATTTACCTACCTTTACAAGCACTTTACCTTTATCTTCTAACTTGTAATTCAGAAAAGTTGTGAACATCCCCCATCCATTGTCGAAAACGCTCTTTCCTAAATTTAAGCACTGTCCCATCGCTTTCATGTTGAGATCTTCTATACACACCACATCGTAATCGTTGACTATCTGATTGC
>NZ_JBMFWB010000007.1:0-77318 GCF_049965695.1 Athalassotoga sp.
CTATCAAATGAGATAAGAGATTCAGCGAATGATAGACAGGTCAGAATAAAATCAATTACGATTTTATTCGGAGATGTTGCGGGTACATGGTTGTACGTCGCAATGTTTGCTTTTCAATTCATTCTGTTGTTTTACATGATCCTGATTCAAAAAATTTCTTTGCTGGGATTGGTTTCTTTACTTTCGATACCTTTTTATTCGATGATTATAGTGAAACTTTTCTCAAAATCTTATGGTAAAATAGACGGTAAAGCGATCATGAATATAGATATTTCAAGTTCTAATGCAATGCTCATCTTTGGAATCGGTTTGATAATCGGGCTTATAGGCAGAACTTAGAGATTGGGGAAAAAATAGTGACGCGTGATCGGTGATCGGCAAATAGCACATGGCAAATAGCATATGGCAAATAGCATATGGCAAAAACAAAACAGTGACGCGTTGAAAAAGACGGACGGAGGCGGAGAGTACAGGATGCCCTCTCGATGATTAGGAATTTAAAGTTGATGTGGAGGTGTTTTATGGCCAAAAGCGTAATAGTCGTTGGAGGCGGGTTTGCGGGAGTTGAATTTGTCCAAAGATTGTCTAAAAAACTATCTTCGAAAGATGTTGAAATTAGACTCTTTGAAAAAGAAGGCGATCAAACTTTCAGAACTGAAATACATAAATTTGCCTGCGAAAGGATAACTTTAGATGCTATCAAAATACCTTTGAAACGGATATTACCCTCTACCGTAAAATTTGAAAATGCCGAAGTTAAGAAAATCGATTTGCAAAACAAGAAAGTTTTCACGGATAAATCATACGATTACGATTTTTTGGTCGTTGCCGTTGGCAGCGATCCCAATTTCTTCGGAATTCCTGGCATGAAAGAAAATGCCCTATCTTTCTGGACTTTAGAGGATGCACAAAGGATAAACGATCATGTGAAAAAAATCTTTGAAAATGTCAAAAACATCAAAGATCCAAATGAAAGGCAAAAGATGCTAACGTTTGTCGTCGGCGGTGGCGGGTTTACAGGTGTTGAACTCATGGGAGAATTGATGGAGTGGATCGACAAACTTTCCAAAATAAACGGAGTTGACAGAAAATCCGTGAAATTAATGATAGTCGAAGCCTTGCCGAGAATTCTTCCAAACATAGAAAAAGTTGAAGTTGTGAATAAGGCCATCGAATATATGAAAGAATATGGTGTTGATGTTAGAACGAATTCAATGATAACAAACGTTTCGGCGGATGGACTGACTCTTAAAGCCGGTGAATTTATACCGACGAAAACGCTTATATGGTCAGGTGGAGTTCAAGGCTGTGCCTTTACCAACCAACTTGATCTCAAAAAGGATAAAAGGGGAAGAATCATCGTAAACGAATATATGGAAACATCTGATCCAAATGTTTACGCGATAGGCGATGTGGCTTCTTACGTCGATAAATCTAACAAGCCTATGCCAGGACTCGTTGAATCTGCCATGCAATCTGCCGATGTTGCCGCAAACAACATCATCGTTTCGATAAAAGGCGGAGCAAAGCAAGCACTTGACCTGAAATTGCACGGGAACATAGTTTACGTTGGGAAAAGATACGGGGTTGCAAACATAAAATCTCTTGGGACTTTTGCCGGATATAGAGCCATCCCGATGAAACATCTTGTGAACATGCAGCACATGTTTCATGTCGGAGGTTTTGGCCTTGTCATGAAATATCTTAAGGATCAGGTTTTTTGAATTTGTGGTATGATCTTTCCGTCTGACAACGGGAGGTAAATATAACTTGAAAAAAATTATTGTGCCGGTGATTTTTTTGGTTGTTTTTTCGATTTCGATTTCTTTTGCGTCTTCTACAACTTCTACTGCCACTTTCATGAATGTACTTGCCGGGAAAATCATAGTTCTTGACCCCGGTCATGGAGGGGTAGATACGGGAGCCATAGGGCCAACCGGATTGCTTGAAAAAACCATAAATCTCCAGGTTGCCCTCGATCTTGCAAGCATACTAAAGGTTCAGGGTGCAAGTGTTTACCTTACAAGGGCAACTGACGTGTACGTTTCTCTTCAAGCAAGAATAGCGCTTGCCAACAACCTTCATGCTGATCTTTTCTTATGCATGCACCACAATTCGATAGAAGGTGCTCCCGATATAGACAGGCCTCAGGCTTTTTACTGGAGCACAACGGACACTTCCGAACTTGCGGCAAAAATTTTTCTTGAAGCATTTGAGAATTTCACCGGAGTTCAGGGTGATCTTATTCAGGAAGAATATTACGTGCTCCAATATGCACAGGTACCCGCCGTTTTGATAGAACCGTTCTTTATGTCAAACCCCGCAAGAGAAAAATGGCTTGAGAATCCGATCAACATATGGAAAGAAGCGCTTGTATACGATAACGGCGTTTTGAAATATTTCAAAACGATATCGAATGGCTCATGATATGATATAATATCGAAAAACGATCTAAGAAGGTGGATCTTTTGGCGAAGTTGATTTTTGAAGGAAAATCTTACGATGTAAATGAAGGGGTATTAAAAGAACTTTTAAGAGAAAATCATCTTGATTCAAAGATAGTCGGAGGTTCTGTCGGGAAAACACTTGTGGATCTTTTTCATACGGTTGAAAAAGATGAAGTGATCGATCTTTTCACGATGGAAGATCCGAAATCTGCTGAACTTTACAGGCACACTATGAGCCACATAATGGCTCAGGCGATAAAACGCCTTTACAAAGATGCGAAATTTGCCATAGGCCCAACGATAGAGAACGGTTTTTACTACGATATCGATGTTGATGTGCCTTTAAACGAAGAGGAACTAAAAAAAATAGAGACAGAGATGAAGCAAATCATCAAAGAAAACCTTCCTCTCGAAAAAATTACCATGAGTTCGGATGAGGCTATCAAATATTTCGAGTCTCAAAAGCAACCTTACAAAGTTGAGATAATAAAAGACATCGGTGATTCTTCCGTTACACTTTACAAACAGGGAGAATTTGTGGATCTTTGTCGCGGTCCTCATATTCCGTCCACCGGAATGGTTAAAAACTTCAAATTGCTCAACGTTGCAGGTGCATACTGGCGCGGAGACGAAAAGAACAAGATGCTTCAAAGGATCTATGGAACGGCCTTTTACAAAAAAGAAGACCTTGAAGGTTATCTCAAAATGCTTGAAGAGGCCGAAAAACGTGATCACAGAAAGTTGGGACCTCAACTTGACCTTTTCTCGATTCATTCCGATGTTGCACCCGGCATGGTTTTTTTCCATCCAAAGGGCACAACGATAAGGCGCGAACTTGAGAAATATTGGAGAGAGGAACACAAAAAGGCCAATTACGTTGAAGTTGTTACTCCGATGGTCATGAATGAAACGTTGTGGAGACAATCAGGCCACTGGGATCATTACAGAGAAAACATGTATTTCACGGAAAAAGAAAATCAAATGTATGCCATAAAGCCGATGAATTGCCCCGGCCATATAATGATATACAAATCTCAAACGAAAAGTTATAAAGATCTGCCGCTGAGAATGTGCGAACTTGGTACGGTTCATCGTTACGAAAGGAGCGGCGTTGTTCATGGTCTCTTCAGAACGCGTGCTTTTACTCAGGATGATGCGCATATATTTTGTACTCAAGAACAAATTGAAGATGAGATAAAGGGTGTCATATCACTTGTTGATAAAACTTACAAACTTTTCGGATTTCCTTACAAGGTCGAACTTTCAACAAGGCCCGAAAATTCTATGGGTTCAGACGAAATATGGGAGATTTCCACGAGTGCCCTTAAAAACGCGCTTGATCATGTTGGCCTTGATTACCAGATAAACGAAGGAGATGGCGCTTTTTACGGGCCAAAGATAGATTTTCATGTTAGAGATTCGATAGGAAGAACATGGCAATGTGCAACGATACAACTTGATTTTCTGATGCCAGAGAGATTTGAAATTTCTTACGTCGGTCCCGATAATCTTGAGCATAGACCTGTCATGATTCACAGGGTAATATACGGATCGATAGAAAGATTCATAGGAATTCTCATAGAACATTACGCAGGAGCCTTTCCGACGTGGATTGCCCCGATTCAAGTTATGCTTTTACCGATATCTGACAAACACCTCGAATATTCCAGAAACATTTTAAGAATGCTTGACGAAAATGGAATAAGAGTCGAGATTGACGATAAACCGAGAAAGATAAGTTACAAGATAAGAGAGGCACAACTTCAAAAGATACCTTACATGCTCGTTATAGGAGATAAAGAAGTCGAAAATGAAAGTGTGGCTGTAAGACTGAGAAGTGGCAAAGACCTTGGCGATCTTAAAGTTGATGAATTCATATCCAAAATTTCTGAAGAAATAAAAAGCAGAAGTCAAAATTCGATTTATGGGGAATGAAATGGCATACGAGGATTGGGATAAACCTTCTATAAGGATAAGAATCTCTGAATCAGATGTGCATTACGCAGGAGGGCTTGTTGATGGTGCCAAGATGATGCAACTTTTCGGGGATGTTGCAACTGAACTTTTGATAATTTCGGATGGAGACGAAGGACTTTTCAGAGCATACGATGCCGTTGAATTTTTGGCGCCTGTTCATGCCGGAGATTACATAGAAGTTTATGGCAAGATAAAAGAATTGGGAAAGACATCAAGAAAAATGTATTTTGAAGCGTACAAAGTTATTGCACCTGTTGAGGGACAGGCAGGAGCGTGCGATGTGCTTGCAAATCCTTTACTTGTTGCAAAAGCAAGCGGAACATGTGTTGTGCCTTTTGAAAGGCAAAGGAAAAGTCAAAGCGTATGAGTGCCGATAAGTTGATCGTTACCGCAGCCATTTGTGGCGCAGAAGTTACGAGAGAACAAACGCCTTACATTCCTTTAACGCCTGAAGAAATAGCAAATGAGGCTTTTTTGTCTTACAAAGCGGGTGCTTCAATAGTTCATCTTCACGTAAGGGACAAAGCAGGAAAGCCCACGCAAGATGTTGAGGTTTTCAAAAAAGTCGTTGACCTTGTAAGGACTAAATGTCCTGAGTTGATAATTCAGGTTTCGACGGGCGGAGCCGTCGGCATGACACCGGAAGAAAGGCTTCAATCGATATATGCGGGGCCGGAAATGGCATCTTTAGATACAGGAACAACGAATTTTGGAGATGAAATTTTCGTAAACGATATGCCTCTTATACGGCATTTTGCATCCAAAATGGCTGAAATTAACGTGATGCCTGAATTCGAATGTTTTGAATTAGGCCATGTTTCAAATGCGTTAAGAGTCGTGAAAGAAGGTATAATAAAAGGTCATCTGCATTTTGACTTTGTTCTGGGCGTCCCGGGCTCATGTCCCGCAGATGTGAGAAATTTGATACGTATGGTTGATTCAATTCCTGAAGATGCCACATGGACTGTTTCTGGCATTGGCAGGCACGAGTTTGAAATGGCTATGCTTGCCATTTCGATGGGTGGTAATGTCAGGGTTGGACTGGAAGATAACATTTACCTGTCAAAAGGAGTTCTTGCGAAATCGAACGCTGAACTTGTTGAAAAAGTTGTAAGAATCGCAAAAGAATTAGGTCGTGAAATTGCCACTCCAATGGATGCAAGAAAAATTTTGGGTATAAAAGATTCTTAATTGAAAGGAGGAATAATTCAAGTGCTTGACAAAATCGTATTGGCCGCAGCTCCAACTTCATCTGCTCCTCAATCAACTACACCAACAACGGGTGGGGGAGATACAGGGATATTGACAATGATAATTTGGCTTGTGGTTATCGTTGCGATCTTCTATTTTCTGCTGATTTTCCCACAGAGAAGACAGAAAAAGAGTTTTGAGAATTTAATGAACAATCTTAAAAAAGGAGACACAGTTGTTACAGTTGGAGGAGTTATTGGGAAGGTAACGGATATAAAGAACAACACGGTAAAAGTGAGAACCGGAAATACCGAAATGGAAGTCACAAAAAGGGCAATTTCATCCGTTATCAAAAGCGATAGTTCTGACTCTTCTGAAACTAAAAATAACGGAGATTCAAAAGATATCGATCAGTCAGAACCAAAAGATCCAACTGAAAAATGAGTGGAGGTGAATGGGCCTTAGGCCTTTTTGATGAGATACGGTAGAATAAGGGCGGTAGTAGTACTTGGTGTTTTATTCGTTGTAATGTTCTTTCTGTTCTATCCAATGAATCCTTCCAACACAGGCTTATTTGCCAACATACCTCTGGGACTGGACATAAAGGGTGGATCTTTGCTTGAATACACTTTTTCAGGTAATGTTACTCCAGATACCGCAAATCAGGTTGTGACGATTCTCAGACGAAGGCTTGATGATGCCAATTTCACGGAAGCAAATGTTGCCAGTCTTGGAAATAACGGTATAAGGGTTGAAATTCCTGGTATAGACAATCCACAACAGGCTGAATCTTTGATAGGTCAAAGAGGAGAACTTTATTTTGCTCAGGTACTCGACACAGTTCAGTCGTCTGTTCAGCCGGCTCCAAAGATAGGTCTTCAATATGCGGGCGCTCAATGGCTTAAAACATCAGATCCGAGCGCACCTCCAAACACATGGTATCTTGTGAACAAAAACATTCAGGTGGGTGCCGGAACGCTTCAATTAAGCGGAAGTGATGTTTCAAATGCTGCCGCGGCCATGAACACGTCAAATGGCGGATGGGAAATAGACCTTTCTTTTGGTACAAAAGGATCACAGAATTTTTATCAGATAACTCAGGCTCTTGTGGGAAAACCACTTGCCATAGTGCTTGATAATTCTGTTTTAAGCGCCCCAGTCGTCCAGCAGGCAATACAAGGTGGTCATGCCCAGATAACGGGAAATTTCACCTATCAGCAAGCGCAGGAACTTGCTGCTCTTATACGCAGCGGTAATTTACCTGTAACTTTGAATCTAAGTGAGGAACAGACAGTTGGGCCAACCCTTGGTGCAGATGTCGTACGAACGAGCATAATCGTGGGATTGATAGGAATGGCAATAGTCCTTGCATATATGCTTGTGTATTACGGACCGTTGATGGGTATGGTGGCAGATCTTGCACTTGTTTATAACGCATTCTTTGTGCTTGGCATGCTTGCACTTACCCACGGAATTCTCACTCTTCCGGGTATGGCAGGTATCATTCTTACCATAGGAACAACGGTAGATGGTAACGTCATAATTTTTGAGAGAATAAAAGAAGAGATGAGAACAGGCAAAACCTCTAAAGCATCTATAACAGCTGGCTTTACAAGATCAACGGCAGTTATACTTGATGCAAACATAACAACCTTGATAGTTGCCTTTGTGCTTTATTATTTCGGTACAGGATCTATAAGAGGTTTCGCAGTTACCCTTACGATAGGTATAATCGGAACGATCTTCACATCTTTGGTCTTTTCAAGGGTTTTGATGGATCTCATTGCTCCTGTCGTTAAAAACAAATACCTCCCATTAACATCAAATGCCGGACAGGTTAAACCTGTCGAGTCCAATCAAAAAAACATAACTTCTAATAACAAAAATAAAAAGGGAGGTAATCAACGATGAGAAAGATGATAAATTTCGTCGGACCAAGGTATATATTCATCGGTATATCTTTGGCTGCCATAGCGCTTTCTATCGTTTTTATACTCGTAAAGGGATTTGATTTCGGAGTTGATTTTGCAGGTGGCACTATGATAACGGCCTCTTTCAGCAAGCCTGATCTGTCGATTGCCGATGTTAGAAGCATTTTTTCCAAAGCAGATCCTGCCTTTACGAATGCGAGCATAATTAAACTTACGTCTATGACCGCAAATGGCACGACTACCCAAAAATCGCTTTTTGATCTCACGGTAAAACAATTTTACAGTGCAACCGCAAGGGCAAAATTAAACGCAGATGTTCAAAGCGTTGCAAATAAACAAGGGTTGCAAACTAATTTTGAATCTTTTGAAACGGTTAGCGGTTACGCGGCGGCAGGTTTGAGACAGTCGGCGATATGGGCATCTGTGATCGTTATGATAATTTTGCTTATATACATAGCCATAAGATATCAGTTTATCTTCGGTGTCGGTGCACTGGCCTCTCTTGCTCACGATTTGATAATTACGGCCGGACTTTACTCGATGTTCTGGATAACCTTCGATAGCACAGTCGTTGCCGCATTGTTGACCTTACTTGGATATTCGTTGAATGATACAGTCGTTGTCTATTCAAGGATAAGGGAAAATTTGAAAAAGATGCATGGCAAACCAATCGATGAGATAATAAATGTCTCCATAAACGAAACGCTTTCAAGGACTATAAACACATCTTTAACAACTTTCATAGTGGTCTTCACCTTGTTCCTCTTTGCGAGTTCAACTTTGAGACCATTTGCCTTTGGAATGAGTTTTGGAGTCATAACCGGTACATATTCTTCTATATACATAGCAAGTCCTGTTCTGATAGGATGGCTTTCAAGAAGAAGAAAGGCTGTGGCAAAAAGATAAATACAATTTTACAAACAAAAAAAGCCCCTTTCGGGGCTTTTTTGATTTTCAATTCAATCATTGACCAAGCAGATCTTTTGTAACTTCTTGCTGGGCAAGTTGCAAGGCCTCCTGTGGAGTTTTCTTGAAGAACATTGCGTCTGAAACGAGAGTCCCAACATCATTTCTTATCTGGCTCCATGCGGCAATTCCCGGATCAGAGGAACCATAAGGAATTTGAGATACAAGTATGTTGGCCATAGGATTGGATGCCGCGTAATCCTTCCATGCCTGAGTTTCTACCGCGCTCTTGGTAACGGGGAGATATCCGGTCTTTATTGCCCAGAATGCCTGAATTTGAGGACTCAGCAAAAATTTTACGAATTCCCATGCGGCTTGTTGCTCTTCTGTTGTTGCGGTGTTAAAGATGGCGAGGTCTGTTCCTGCAAATGGTGGAGCCTGCGTCTTCCAGGCCGGAACTGGTGCTATAGTCCATGAGAATTTACCTCCGACGCTGTTTGCCGTGTAGGAAAGTCCTGCCGATGTGTCTATGTACATCGCTATTTGACCATTTCCAAATGGACCGTCCAAATATCCACCCTGTCCAAGTACATCACCGCTTTTTATCATGTTTACAAGTGTTTGAAGTGTTTCAAGCGCAACAGGCGTATCCAAAGTGGCTTTTGTGTAATCCGAATTTATAAAATCGGCTCCATTTTGTCTTAAGAAAATTTCGTAGGTATCTACAGTGGTTCTCAGGCCAAGGGCATATTGGATAACCTTTCCGGATGAATCCTTTATAGTCAGGAGCGGAAGATCGTTTATAAGTTCTGGGACGGTTTTCGGAATACTCACGCCCGCAAGGGCCAGAGCATCTTGGTTGACAAACATTATGTATATTGATTTGTTAAAAGGCAAAGTGTAAATTTTTCCGTTCCACGTGTTAGCCTTTAAAAATGGTTCCCAGATATCATTTAATTGACTCTGAGAAAGTCCAATTTGTGGGTTATCTATGAAGGTTTGCATTGGTTGAATGACGTTTGATTTCATCAAAGCAGCGGTCCAGTTTGAGTAAACCTGACTGATGGTGGGTAGTCCGCCACCGACGGCACTTGCAAGCAGTTTTTCCTGTAACGTTGAATAACTTCCAACGTATATGGCCTTTACTTCTATGTTTGCGTGCTGGGAATTGAAGGTATCAACTATCTGAGTTAGCGTTTTACCAAGGTCTCCACCCATTGATTCCCAGAAAGTTACAACCGTCTTTGAAAAGATCATGCCGGTCATCAACACAGATATAGCCAGCATCACTACGAGAACCCTTTTCATCGGTGATCCCTCCTTTTTTGATATGTTCCAGCCTTAGCCTTATATTTTACCACACCAAGGTTTCTTATTCAACATTTCAAAGATCTGATCAAAAGTTCGGTTGATATCACCGGAGGTATCAACAATCAAATCTGCCCTTTTTAAATACTCTTCTCTTTGCATTTGAGAATGTATTCTTTTAAGTGCTTCTTGATAATTAAGGTGATCTCTTAAGATCATTCTTTGAATTCTCATTTCGTCGGGGCAGTCTGCAACTATTACAAAATCGACGCATTTATCCAGTCCCATCTCGAACAAAACTGCAGCCTCTACGAATATTTCGTCATTTACAATTGCGAGTTCTTTAGCCTGATTCAAAATTTCATCTGTTATTTTTTGATGTGTTATTTCATTAAGTTCTCTTAACTTATCTTTATCCGAGAAAACAATTAAACCGAGTTTTTTTCTGTCAACGTTTCCATCTAAATCTAAAACATCGCCAAAATGTGCAATGATTTGCGCTTTAACATCTTCGCGATCAAGTACTTCATGACCAATCACATCTGCGTCTATAACTGGATAGCCAAGACTTCTTAGATACCTTGAAATAACACTCTTACCTGTTGCAATTCCTCCGGTTATCGCTATCAATTTCACATGAAAATTATACCACAAACAAAAATGGCCTTAAAAGGCCATTTTTGTGAATTGCGTTTTAATCAAACTTTTGTTTTTGACTTTACTTTTTCAAATTCACAAACACCGACAGGGCATGCACTTGAACCTATGTGAGCCAAGAATTCATCTTTGAAATTATCGTACAAACTCAAAATTGGCATGTTAACGGATTGACCAAGGCCGCAGAAAGAAGAATCGGATATTTCCTGTGCAAGATTTTTTATCCTGTCAATGTATTCTAACTTTCCCCGTCCTTTGGATATCTCATCCAAAAGTGTGTACAATTCTCTTGTACCCTCGCGACATGGTGTGCATTTTCCGCAAGACTCATGCATGTAAAATCTTGCAACCTTTTTTGCTATATCCACAGCACAATTTCTATCGTCTATGACAAGCACTGCTCCGGATCCAAGTGATATTCCATCTTTTATCGATTCGTAATCAACTGGAATATCAAGTTTGTCGGGAGTAACGAAGGTGCCCGCTGTACCGCCCGTTTGAATCGTCTTGATATTTCTTCCGTTTGCAACTCCGCCGCCAAAACCGTATATCACTTCTCTAAGCGTCGAACCCATCGGAAGTTCGGCAACGCCTTTGCTGTTTATGTTGCCTATCAAAGAGAAAACTTTCGTTCCTTTTGATCTTTGAGTTCCATACGCTTTGAAAGCATCAGATCCGTTCAAAATTATCCATGGAACGTTTGCAAAAGTTTCAACGTTGTTTATAAGAGTCGGCTTGCCGTAAAGTCCGTGTTCTGTTGGATAAGGAGGCTTTAGCCTTGGTCTTCCAACCTTTCCTTCGAGAGATTCCATGAGAGCCGTTTCGTCACCGACGACGTATGCTCCCGCTCCCGGCCTTATACTTATTTTAAATGAAAAATCACTTCCGAAAATGTTTTCTCCGAGTAATCCGGCATTTTCGGCATCATCTATGGCTTTTTGAACTTTTTGAATGGAATTGTAATATTCTCCCCTGATGTAAATATATCCAAGTTGTGATCCTACGGCATATCCCGCTATGGCCATGGCTTCTAAGACGGAATGAGGATCTCCTTCGAGTATAAGCCTATCTTTGAATGTGCCCGGTTCTCCTTCATCCGCATTGCAAAGGATGTATTTTTTATCATTTTGTGATTTTAAAGTCATTTCCCATTTAAGGCCTGTTGGAAATCCGGCACCGCCTCTGCCTCTAAGGCCAGAATCCTTTATGATATCTATTATCTCCGTTTTTTTCATCTTCAATGCACGATAAAGTGCAACGTACCCATCACGACCTATGTATTCCTCAATGCTGTTTGGATCTATCAATCCTACATTTCGAAGTACTATTCTCGTTTCTTTCAATTTAGAAGTATCGGCGGGTGTAAGTTTTTCTCTGTCAACCAAAAATTTTGGCACACTTCTTCCCTTTAAAAGATGTTCTTCAAAGATTTCTTTGAGATCATCAATTGAATTGACGATGTAATAGACATCATCGGGAAGAATTTGAAAAACAGATCCTTTTCCGTAAAATCCGAAACTACCGGTTTCAATTATTTCGATTATATCTGAAAGGTTATACTCGTTAACGAGGTTCTTCATAGCATCTTCGTAAGACTTAGCGCCATTAAGCAAACTGTTTGAATCCATTGAAAAAAGTATCGTCATCGCTTTCATGATTTTTCACCTCTGTATTTTTGCACGATATCTTCTATCTTCTCGACCGTTAAATTGCCATAAGTATCACCGTCGATCATCATGACAGGTCCGACTCCGCATATTCCAAGGCACGAAGTGGTTTCAAGCGTGAAAAGACCGTCTTTTGTCGTTTGCCCAAAATCGATATTCAAAACTTCTTTGAGTTTTTTTGCTATTTTAGGACCCTCAATGACATGACATGGTAAACTTTCACACAGTCTTATAAGATGTTTTCCTCTCGGTTTTGTCGAATACATGCTGTAAAAAGTCGCAAGTTCGTATATTCTTTCAACTTTAACGTCTAATTCGTCAGAGATCACTTTTGCCGCTTCAAGAGGTATTGAATTGTCGAAAAGTTCCTGTGTAGCATGAAGAGAACTCAAGATCATATCGCCTTTTTCAAGTTGATGCGATTCCATCTCTTTAATTCTTTCCTTGAGAATCTGAACTTTGTCCATTTTTCACCCTCCGCTCGTGATTTTTTTAACATGATGATTTTAAGTAATGGCGGAGGTGCTGGGACTCGAACCCAGAAGGCACGTAGTGCCACCGGTTTTCAAGACCGGCCCCTTAGCCGATTCGGGCACACCTCCGTCTTACAAGTAATTTTAACATTTTTTATGGTACTTAATCAAGTTTACGAATAACTTACGATCTTGCCCTCACTCGTATGATATACTAAAATTCTTTTAAAAGTGAAGTACAAAACTCACTTCAGGGCGGAGGGCAGGGTATCCTTGAGGTGGCCGACGCTGTAAAGCGAGGACCAGACACCGAGGAGATACCTGCCGGAGCCCACACTTCACAATCAAAGTTGAATCGTATACATGCAAGTGTGTGATTTTCATTATTTACTTCTGCTCGGCAACCTGATTTTTCCCGTTGTCTACTTTGGCTGCTTTGCTCTGGGTCATTCCGTGTACAAGTTTTTCTTTTGTTATTATGGCTTTTTGTGTTTGTGGATCAAATGCCCTCATCATCGACATGTCAAAGACAAGGTCCATTGATTGATCGATTTGGGCTTCCGTTTTTGGATCTACGGATGCGACTATTAAATCGTTTCCAACTCTTGCGTGGAGCATTGTCTGATTTCCGAGAGGTTCTATTATATCCACTTTGACGCTAACGGTGTTTTCTGGTTTAGCGGCAACGGCAAACATCTTATCGTAAATGTCTTCTGGCCTTATTCCGAAGATGATCTCTTTGTCTTTGTAATCTCCAAGTTCTTCTTCATAAATCGTTGGAACTTTTACAACGGCGTTGTTGGGTAATTTAACCCACATGGCATTGTCTTTCCACAGAACGGTCGCTTTTAAAAAGTTCATCGAAGGAGAACCTATGAAACCGGCAACAAAAACATTGTCCGGATAATGATATATATCAAATGGTGTACCTATTTGCTGAACGACTCCGGTACTCATAACGACTATTTTGTCAGCCATCGTCATGGCTTCTACCTGGTCGTGAGTAACGTAAATCATCGTGGCATTGAGTCTTACGTGAAGTTTTTTAAGTTCGGATCTCATCTGAACTCTAAGTTTAGCATCTAAGTTTGAAAGAGGTTCATCGAACAAGAAAACCTTTGGGTTTCTGACTATGGCACGGCCAACGGCAACACGCTGTCTTTGACCTCCTGAAAGTTGCTTTGGCTTTCTATCGAGGAACTCTTCTATGCCAAGAATTCTGGCGGCTTCTTTGACTCTTCTGTCTATCTCGTCTTTTGGGAAATGTCTTAATTTCAGCCCGAAAGACATATTTTGGTAAACGTTCATGTGAGGATAAAGCGCATAGTTCTGAAAGACCATCGCTATATCTCTATCCTTTGGTTCGACATCGTTTACAACTTTGTCCGCAATTTTAACCGTTCCTTTGGTAATTTCCTCAAGGCCCGCTATCATTCTAAGCGTTGTAGTTTTTCCACAACCTGAAGGACCAACCAAAACACAGAATTCCTTGTCCGCGATGTTCAAATTAGCATCTTTCACCGCTTCAACTTTCTTCTCGTAAACCTTCCAGACGTGCTCAAGAATCACATCTGCCATTTCTACACCTCCTGATCATCTTCAAGCATTTTTTCAACAGGATCTTCAGGTATGCCTTCTCCCACGTCAAGCGTGTATATGTCTTTGACTTGCTCTAAAAAATCCATGATCTTGACATACCTTTCGTAATTCAAAACACTTGCTTCCGGTACTCCGTTTTTCGTTATGATAACATCTTGATGCTTCGCCTCAGAGAGCAATTTCGAAAGTTCTGCTTTTGCTTCCGCAACATTGTAAAATTTGAGTTTGTTAAGCATGATATCACCTTGACTATGATTATAGTCATATTTTGGATCAAAGTCAAGTGCTATTTACTTTCTTTCAAGTTTTAAAATTTCCATTCCACCAAAGAAGATCATTGCAAGACCACCGGCGATAAAAACAGCCGTTAAGATCACAAAATCTTGATAATGCATCGCTTCTATTCCCAGCGTGTATCTAAGGCCTTGAGAAAAATAGGATATCGGAAGCATTTCCGAAATTATCCTCATGTAAGGGGGCATTATAGAGTAAGGGAAAAACACGTCGGAAAAAAGCATCATCGTTATCGAAAGAATCGTCGAGATGTTCAATATGGTCCATAGGTCTCTTGAAAGTAAAGCAAAGATCACGCCTATTCCAAGAGAAAGTATCACACCGCCTGAAATGAAAATAAGAAAAGCGGGCCAATTTATGCTGTACGAAGTTGAAAATATGATTTCAGAAAGCACAACCGTCACGGATGCGGCTATCAAAGATGCTATGAACCTAACAATTGCAAGAGAAAAGAAGAAAAGGCCTCCGTTTAAGGGTGTTACCTCCAATCTTTTTAAAACCATGTTTTGTCTGTAATTGCCTGCAATTATTGCCATACCAAAGATTCCCGCTATGGTTATGGCTATGGCGACAACACCCGGAACTATGAAACCAATCACGGTTAAGTTGCCACTTTTAACGGATAACGATTTTATCTGGATGTAAGGTTTAACATTTGAAAGTGCATTTACAACGCTGCTTGATATCACATCCTGAAGAATTTTCAAATAATTGTTGTACTGTCCAAAAGATTGGTTGTAAACGAAGGTAAAGACGTCTTTGTCAAAAATTATACCCATTTGAACTTTTCCGCTATTCAAAAGATCGTTAAGATCGTCAACGCTTTTTGCAAAAACAAATTCGATTCCCGTACCTGAAGAAGCCTTGGTCATAGCATTCTGAATGGCGGATGAAGAGGAGAAAGCAGCGATTTTAACGTTAACTCCCGTTGTGCTTCCAGACAATCCCTCTATTACGAAACCGAGGATCAACATAAGAAGAATCGGAAGTACGAAAAACATCAAAACAGCCTGGCGATCTCGAATGAACATTCTAAAAGATTTACCGATGAAAGTTTTCAACAAATCACTTTCTTTCGGCTGCCCTTTTTGTAAGGGCAAAACCCATCGATATGATAAACCACAATCCCGGAATAAAGATGTTCATCCACATCGGAGACGGTGATTGAGAAACTCTCAAAAATTCACGCATGGCATTTGTCGCATACCAAAGGGGGTTAGCGTAGACAAATATCTTTATGTACCATGGGAGGTTGAAAAGCGGAAAATATATACCGGCAAGAAATTCAAGTGGTAAATTTATAACGCTTGAAAGCGCACTTACAGCAACTGCACTCGAAACAGCCACCCCAACTGCAAATCCGATTGCCGTGTAAACGGCGCAGGAGAAAAGATAATAAAAGAAAGCATCTAAAGAAAAAATATCAACACTTGCCTGCATAACAAAAATCGCAAAAAGTGCAAGACCTATGTATTGAATCACCATTACCGCTATTCTCGAAAAAGTGAAGCCAAAGAAAAAACTCGCTGGATTCATGGGAGTCGATGAGTATCTTCTCATCACCCTGTTGCTTCTTAAAAAAGACAATTTTGGAGCAACTAAAAGCAATCCCGTTGTAAATGGTGCTATAACAAGGATACCTGGGGTGACAAAATCGGTGTAAGATGGAGCACTCATGATTCCTCCGAGAATTTCATCTTTTACAACAACCGACGAGATTTTTTGTCCAAGTGTGCCTGCAAAGAAAGCGTTTATTTTTCCCGCAAGGCCTTCAATCATTCCTTCCGCAAGGCTTGAAGAGGCCCTATTTGGAACGTAAAAAACATCAAGTGTTGCAGGCGGAAAGTTCATGTTAAGTTTTGAAAGTAAAACAGACCTTGCGATGGAAGAATCGAAGTCTTTGGGTATAACGATCAAAATATCGGCATCCGAATAAAGTACTTTTTTGATCGCCGAATTTTCTTGATCGGGGCTCATTTCTGTGAGTGTGAAGACCGCATTTTTGCTCGGAGATGACATTGACTTTACTATATCCACGATTCTGTTGGAAAAGTCAAAACCAGATGTTCCCGCCTCATTTATAAGTATTATTCTGAAATTAAGCGCCCCATTTGTTCCGAGATTTGAAAAAGCCAGAATAAGTAAGACAAGCAAAAGCACCGGAAATATGACAACCCAGAAGATGGACCTTCTATTTCTTACATCTGAAAGTAGATGAAGTTTGAAAAATTTCCAGAATGCTTTCAATCTCTTAGACCCCTTCCGGTCAAAGATAAAAAAACATCCTCAAGGGTGGGTTCAACGAGCGAAATGTCTGTTATGTTGAGATTGAATTTTTTTGACCATTCTACGATTTCTTCAAGAGTTTTTGTTATGTTATCCGTTTCGATCCTGAAATGATCATCGACGACACCAACGTGTAAATTTAAGTCATCAATTATCGATTGAGATGGACTGTGATCGCATCTGAAATCTATTTCGCTTTTCCCACCGTAATTTTTTACAAGATTTTTGGGTGTGTCCGAAACTATTATTTTTCCTCTGTCTATGATCGATATTCTATCGCAAAGTACCTGTGCTTCTTCCATGTAATGGGTCGTGAGGAAGATCGTTTTTTCTTCTTTTTTAAGCATCTTTATGAGTTCCCAGACAGATTCTCTTGATTGGGGGTCAAGACCAACTGTCGGTTCATCAAGGAATATTATCTCAGGATCGTTTACCAGAGCGGTTGCTATCGCAAGACGCTGACGCTGACCACCTGACAAATTATCCGTGTAGTCATCGGCTTTTTCCTCTATTCGAACCATTTTGATTATTTCTTCCGGAGACTTGGCGTTTTTAAAAAAAGAGGCAAAAAGTTCGATTATTTCTTTAACTTTAAGATGATCGAGAAAGCGCGTTTCTTGAAGCACAACACCTATTTTTTCTTTTACATGAGGTGGAATAGCACCACTTATCTTTTCCGAAAAGAAGGTTATTTCACCTTCGCCCGGCTTTCTAAGCCCTTCCAGTATCTCAACGGTAGTCGTTTTGCCTGCGCCATTAGGCCCTAAAAAACCAAAAACTTCGCCCTTGTAAAGCGTTATGTCTATTCCTTTTAAAGCCTCAAAATGACCGTATTTTTTTCTAAGTCCTTTTACCTCGACTATCTTTTCCATATCCTCACCGCAAAATAAATTATATACTAAATTGTCTTTAAAGTGAAGGGTAAAAAACGGCGTATGGCGAGTAATCGGTAATGATTAAGCAGTCAAAGGCAAAAGGTGATCCTTGACGAACTCGAGGATGACAAGCGGGGCGGAGAGGATGATGCGTGAAAAATGGTATAATTGAATTGTTTCTATCGAAAGGAGCAATGAGTTTGAAGAAGCACCTGCCGGATGTGCAAAGTCAAAAAGACTTAAGGAATGTGTACATAGACAAAGTGGGAATAAGTGACATAGTCTACCCGATAGTCGTTTTGGACAGAGAAAATTCATATCAAAGTACAGTTGGCAAGATAAACATGTATGTCGATCTACCGGAGGATTTTAGGGGCACTCACATGAGCAGATTCGTTGAAGTACTTAACAACCATAAAGGGAAAATGACTATTCAGAATATGGAAAAAATCCTTGACGACATGAGAGAACACCTAAAGTCTGTAACAGCGCATTTCGAAGTCGAATTTGATTACTTTGTCATGCGTAAAGCACCTGTTTCCAAAATAGAGAGTTATACTCCTTACAAAGCCAAGTTTATATGTGAAAAAAATGATAATTTCGATTTTATACTTGAGGTTATTGTGCCTATTCAAACACTCTGTCCTTGTTCAAAGGAGATAAGCGCGCGTGGTGCACATAATCAAAGGGCAAAGGCCGATGTCTCCGTCAGAATGAGGCACATCGTTTGGATAGAAGATCTCATAGATGTGGCTGAAAGTTCGGCATCTACCCCTCTTTTCACGCTTTTAAAACGTGAAGATGAAAAATACGTGACTGAAAATGCTTACGACAATCCTAAATTCGTCGAAGATGTCGTTAGAGATATTTCTTTAAAACTCGAAGATGACGATCGTGTTGTCTGGTACAACGTAAAGGTCACAAGTTACGAGTCGATTCACACGCATAATGCTTATGCATGTCATGAGAAATGGAAGGATCTGAAAAAATGAGGGAAGCCCTTTTTTTCGAGATTCTGAAGGACGATAAAGTAAGATGCGATCTGTGTCCTCACCATTGTGTGCTGAAAAATGGTCAGGTTGGAATATGTGGCGTGAGAAAAAACATAGAAGGAGCACTTTATTCTCTTAATTACGGTCAAATTTCAGCCATTTCGGTAGATCCCATCGAAAAGAAACCCCTTTTTCATTTTCATCCAGGAAGTGAGATACTCTCGGTAGGCAGTTGGGGATGCAACATGTCATGTCCATTTTGTCAAAATTGGGAAATATCTCATGCCATTCCGCATGTCAGAGACTTTTCTCCAGAACAACTGGCTTCTCTGGCCAAAGATCATAACTCTTTTGGAATAGCCTACACCTATTCCGAGCCGGTTGTATGGTTTGAATATGTGCTTGACTGCGCACGTGCCGCCATGAAAGACGGACTTAACAACGTGCTTGTAACAAATGGCTTTATAGAAGAAAAGCCTTTCAAACTTTTGACTCAGTACTTTTCTGCCATGAACATCGATGTCAAATCATTTAATCCTGAATATTACAGAAAGGTGCTCGGAGGTCAGCGTGATGTTGTCATGAAAAATGTTGAAACTGCTCAAAAAGCGGGCATTCATGTTGAGATAACGACATTAGTCGTACCGGAAGATAACGATTCTGAAGAAGAGATAAAAGGTATTGCCGAATGGTTAGGATCGATAGACAGATCAATTCCTCTTCACCTTTCACGGTACTTTCCCAATTACAAATATGATAGGCCACCAACGGATTTGGATGATCTTGAGAAATTGTGGCATGCTGCTAAAGCATATCTTGATTACGTTTATGTTGGTAACGTACTGGGCATGCACGAAGATACGATTTGTCCCAAATGTGGTAAGACCGTTATCGAGAGAAACGGATATAACGTGAATATCGTAGGGCTTGATGAAGAAGGGAGTTGTACAAATTGCGGCTACCCGATAGCGATAAGAAAATGAATTTTTTATCCATAAGAGTTACAATTATAACTCTTTCCATTTTACTCATAATCGCAATCGTGATCTTTGTGGTTTTTTGGAAAAAGCCCCCACAATACTACGTCCAATATGGTGTCGCTTTAGGAACCAACGTTACCATCTCTTACGCAACCGGAAGAGGGAATGCACAGCAGGTAGTCGAAACGATGTTCAAAGAGTTAGACAACATAAACAACATTTTCAATCCATGGCTCCCGAATTCCGAACTTTACAATTTGAATCATTCAAATGGTCAGTGGACTCAGGTTAGTCCTGAACTACTTGATGTTTTGGAATATTCAATTCAGATCGC
The DNA here is from genome assembly GCF_049965695.1 of Athalassotoga sp. NCBI lineage: Bacteria > Thermotogati > Thermotogota > Thermotogae > Mesoaciditogales > Mesoaciditogaceae > Athalassotoga > Athalassotoga sp. Next base: position 19,918 of record NZ_JBMFWB010000007.1, read on the forward strand.
GCAAAAAACAGACGGCAATTTTGATCCGTCTATAGGAAGACTTGTGAATCTTTGGGGATTTAACTCAACCGATTCTCGAAACTGGCACTTGCCTTCATCGAGCGAGATCGCCAACATTTTACCTCACGTGGGTTATCAAAACGTTCAATTTGACGGGAACAAGGTAAGACTTTTAAACGGCGTATGGATAGATCTTGGGGGCATAGCGAAAGGTTATGCGGTTCAATTGCTTGTTGAAATGGCAAAGGAAAACGATCCGAATTCCACGGGATATGTGGATATAGGCGGGGATATAGGAATAATAGGACCGAAATACGGCAATCAGCCATGGGTCATAGGTGTCAGAAATCCACGCGGAACTTCCAACGATGCCTTAACGTACGTCAATCTTTACAGAGGATACATAGCGACATCGGGAGATTATGAACGCTATATAACCGTCGGTGGAAAGAGATATTATCACATTATCAATCCCAAAACAGGATATTCAGATAATTATTTTCAATCTGTAACAAGCATATCGGATAACGGAATGCTTTCAGATGCTTTTGGAACTGCAGCCATGGTGGCAGGGCCGAATGATATCAGTCAGTGGGCAGAAGAGTTGGGTATTGGTTACTTTTTAATTTACGAAAACGGTCAAATTCAAAACAACACACTCTGGAATGAATATGCGAAATGACGAATACCAAAAGATAAGCAAGAAAATAACAACCTACGGCATGCTCATAGCGGTAGGGGCAGCGATATATATTCTTGAGAGTTATGCTCCTTTTCCTGTACCTATTCCGGGAGCCCGGTGGGGATTTTCTAACATGGTGGTGGTCTATGCCCTGTCAGATACTCCGCTTTCTTGGCTTATCGTGCTTACAATCGGAAAATCGCTTATAGGAAGTTTACTCGGGGGAACTTTTCTTGCGCCCACCTTTTTGATGGGATTTGTCGGATCGATAGGATCGACCTTTGTGATGTATCTTTCTTTTTGGTCATTCAAAAAAGCCGGATTGATTTTTCACAGCACGGTAGGTGCTTTGTTAAACAACCTTATCCAGGTTTTGATAGGAGTTCAAATAGTTGGAACGTGGGCCATCATGTCTTATCTGCCTTACATGGAAATAATAGGAATTTTTTCAGGAATAGCCAACGCAATCGTCGCCGGCGTGCTTATCAAAAGAATAAAGTCTTGAAAATGAAAGGAAGATTCTAATGAGAAAACGCAACATCATAATACTTATTTTCACGGTGGTAATCGTGGGAAGTGTTATAGCATCTATCTTTCTTACGAAAGTTCCGCCAAAATATTACACCCGTTACGGCGTTGAACTTGGTACCAACGTTGAAATATCTTACGCCACGAGAAAAGGAAATGCTAAAGAAATTGTCGATAAAATGTTCAGTGAGTTTGATGAATACGATCGCATTTTCGATCCCTGGATTGCCGGATCCGAACTTTACAACCTCAACCACTCAAATGGAAAATGGGTCAAAGTTTCTCCGGATTTACTTTATGTTATAAAGGCATCGATGAATTTCGCCCAACTTACAGATGGCACCTTCGATCCCACCATAGGAAGGCTTGTTCCTTTATGGGGTTTCAACACAGACAACACAAAATCCTGGCATTTACCGACTTCTGATGAAATACAGGAATCTTTAAAACATGTTGGCTACAAAAACGTTGAGATAAACGGAAATGAAGTAAGACTTTTGAACGGCGTATGGCTTGATCTTAACGGAATGATGGAAGGATACATAGATCAGATGCTGATAGACATGGCTAAACAAAATGATCCAGAATCTTCAGGATTTGTAGATGTTGGCGGTACGGTTGGAATAATAGGGCCAAAATACGGTAATCAACCGTGGATAATTGGAATTCAAAATCCAAGGGGAAATTCGAATGATTCTATAGCTTACGTTAAACTTTACAGCGGCTATGTTGGAACGTCCGGAGACTACGAAAGATACATAATTGTCGATGGCAAAAGATATTACCACATATTCGATCCAAAAACCGGTTATTCCAACGACTATTTTGAATCTGTAACCACCGTCTCGACCAGATCGATATTTTCGGATGGCTTTGGGGTATTTTCCATGGTTGCGGGACAATCCGCGATGGAGAAAATGGCTTCTAAATTGGGAGTCGCGTATTACGCGATAAACGAACAGGGCCAGGTAATTAAAAATGAAGAATGGCAAAAATACGAATACAAACCGTAAAATATTTTCAAAATGGGATCTCATCCTGCTTATTTTCTTAATAGCGGGTTTCGGATTGTGGATTGGCTTCAGACAATTTGCCCCGGCGGCCGCAAAAGCAGTTGTTTTGCTTGATGGAAAACTGTATGAAGTCATACCATTGAATAAAAATGCATACTACAAAGTTTACAGAGGAGATACGTATCTCATGACACTTGAAACAAAGCCGGGATCCATAAGAGCGACCTATTCAACAAACTGGATCTTTCCGGAGACCGAGACAAATCAGGTGAGTGTTGCGACGGGATGGATATCCAAAGAAGGTGAAACTATAATAAGCATTCCAAACAAGATAGTCGTATACACGGAAGGCACGAAAGAAAAAACCACCTACGATGCAATGACTTTCCAAAATTGAAGGTGATAAGATGATAACTTTAGCATCCTCTTCTCCAAGAAGAAAAGCATTGATTCAAAAAATTTTCAAAGAAATCGAAGTTGTACATCCCAACGCAGATGAATCGATTTTAGAAGGTGAATCAGCACGCGAAATGGTGCTAAGACTTTCGAGAATAAAGGCTGATTCAATACAACGTGATAACATCGTGCTTGCGGCAGACACAACCGTCGAAATTGACGGGATTATTCTCGGAAAACCGGAAAATCCGGATGATGCGGTTAGAATGCTTAAAATGCTGTCGGGTAAATGGCACACGGTTTACACAGGCGTTTGCATAAAATACAAAGAAGAAAAAATCAATTTCATCGAATCAACAGATGTGAAGTTTTACGATCTTGACGATGAAACAATAAGAGCATACGTCAAAACAGGTTTGCCTCTTGACAAAGCCGGTGCATATGGCGTTCAGGAAGAAATGGGAATGATACTCGTCGAAAGAATAGAAGGAGATTTTTTCAACGTTGTGGGATTGCCGATTTCAAGGATATGGTGGGAGATGAAGAAAAGAAGGATGTTTGACATTTAAATCCCTCTATGATAGAATCTTATTGAGATTGATTCTCAATAAGGAGATGGTCGGAATAATATCCCTTGATATATGTCCCGAAAATACACGTTGCATTTTGATCGAATCTGATCTTTCTGATTCTTTAAAATCAAAACTCATGAGTTTGGGATGGCTCCCCGGTCGTGAAATAAAAGTTATAAGAAGGGCTCCATTCGGAGATCCAACCATTTATCTTGTTGACTCAACGGAAATATCTCTCAGGCAAGACGAAAGTAAGATGATAAAGGTTGAACCACTTTATCCCGCACCGCTTTCTGTCGTACCGAAAGGCACTTACGTAGTTTTGAATTTCACGGCAGGAAAATTTTTCTCCGATAAGGTTAGAAATTTGGGAATTGAAATCGGAAAAGAAATCCAGGTGCTTTCCGATCCTTCTAATTGTAAAATTTTGATCATGGCAAACGGGAAAAAACTTTTAATAGGTCATGGAATGGGGCAAAAAATCCTGGTGAAGGTGCGATGAAAGAAATAACCATTGCTCTAATGGGAAATCCCAATGTGGGGAAAACATCGCTTTTCAACGCACTTACAGGTGCTCATCAATATGTGGCAAACTGGCCGGGTGTTACGGTTGAAAAAAAGACGGGCATTTTAAAATGGAAGGATTACAACGTGAATGTTGTGGACCTTCCGGGCATATACACGCTGAACGCAAAAAGCATCGATGAACAGGTTGCCCGTGATTACCTCGTTAATGAAAAACCGGATGTCATCTTCAACATCATTGACGGTACGAATTTAAGGAGAAACCTCTATCTTACGATTCAGATAATAGAAACAGGCATAAAGACAGTTCTTATTGTGAACCAAATGGACGAGGTTAAAAATCTTGATATAAAAATAGATACGCGTGAACTTTCAAAAAGGCTTGGCATACAAGTCGTTGAAACGATCGCCACAAAGGGAATAAACGTTGACGATTTAATGAAGTTTGTCTTTGTTCAGAATGAAAAGACAAAATACATGATATATCCCGATGACCTTGAAAATAAGTTTTCATCTATTCAAGATTTGATTTCGAAGAATCAAAATCTGCGATCTTTTCCTTCACGATGGCTTTCAATCGCTTTAGAAGAAAAAGACTCGTACGCGATGTCGATTGCCCAGAAAGCGGGAATAAACTTAGTCAACTTTTCAGATAAAGATATACCTTTGAAAATAGCAAAAGCGAGGTATGACTTCATCGATTCGATAGTAAAACAGATTGAGGTCAGGCCAAAAGAAATGTGGACTCTGACAGATGCGCTTGATCACGTTTTTACGCACAAAGTTCTCGGTATACCCATCTTCATTTCCGTGATGTGGATGATCTTCGAATTCACCTTTTCAGTTTCCATGCCGCTTAGCGATCTTTTAAGCAAAGGGTTCGATACACTTGGGAGTTACGCACATTCTATACCGGGCTGGTTTGGATCTTTCATAGGAGACGGACTTATATCGGGAGTCGGATCTGTGCTTACCTTCGTTCCGTTGATCTTTTTTCTCTTTTTCTCTATGGGAATTCTCGAAGATTCCGGTTACATGTCGAGAGCGGCCTTTTTGATCGACAGGATAATGCACAGGTTCAAGTTAAGCGGAAGAGCCTTTATTCCTTTGCTTTTGGGTTTTGGTTGCAACGCTTCGGCCATAATGACAACCAGAACTCTTGAAGGAGAAAAAGAAAGGCTTGTTTCGGTACTTATAAATCCATTTGCCACGTGCAGCGCGCGTCTTCCGATTTACGTTGTTTTATCGGCGGCCTTTTTCGGATCGCTTGGAGGTTTTGCGATCTTTTCTATTTATTTGATAAGCATATTTGTTGCTCTTACGATGGCAGTTGTGTTCAATTTCATACTTAAAAACAAAGAAAATTCTCCATTCATAATAGAGATGCCGAGATACAAATTGCCAACCGCCAGAGGTCTTGGAATATACACATGGTCAAGAGGAAAACATTTTTTAAAAAAGGCGGGAGGTATAATTCTCGGAGCCACCGCGGTTGTCTGGCTCCTTTCAAATCTCCCTCCGAATTCATCAATTGGAAATTCTTTTGCCGCACAAATAGGAAAAACTATCTCTCCGATTTTAGCACCTCTTGGCTTTGACTGGCACGTGACTTTATCTTTGATCTTTGGAGGCGTTGCAAAGGAGGTCACGGTTACCACTCTTGGAACTTTTGCAAATGGAAATATTGAATCCTTCTTACCGACGATTTTAAATCCGGTTACCGCTTACGCACTTATGCTTTTTGCTTTGCTTTACATCCCGTGTGCCGCAACTCAGGCAACGATGAAAATGGAAACGGGCAGTTACAAATGGCCTATTTTTTCGGTCATTTGGAGTCTTTCCCTTGCTTACGCCACCGCTTTTGTCTTTGAAAAAATAGCCTATCTGGTGATTTGATATGTTCAAATTGATGATTTTAGCATCCTTCGGATATGCGGTCTTGACCATTTTTATGGTACTTTCTCGGGATTACATGGATGCTTTTGTCGCTTTAACGATAACCCTCATCTTCATTTTCGGGCTTTCCGATGTGCTTAACAACAAAAAAAGTGGAACCGCCCATGCGATAACAGGCAGCATCATAGGACTTATTTTTGAAACTTACTACGTAATAGCACTTTTGGCAGCGGCCTTTGATGACCTTATAAACAACGGCACTTTTGAATTCAAACCGTTGTCGAATTTTTTTATAGCCATGGTGCTTTTCGTTTTTAATTTGTACCTTTTCTTTCATCTGAGAGTTGAATTTAAAAATAAAAAGTGAATTTGTTTTGACGCAATTTGAGGGGTTGATTTTCCTTGATTTGAAATGATAATATATGATATGTGTTAGGGCGACGTAGCCAAGAGGTCAAAGGCGAGGGTCTGCAAAATCCTTATTCATGGGTTCAAATCCCATCGTCGCCTCCAGAGTTAGCCACTGTTTTAGTGGTTCACATCGAACAAAAGTCATATTCTTTTTTCGATACAGGAACAAATTATCTCCCTCATTTTGAGGGGGAATTTTTTTAATTCGGCATATATGGTTAAATTTTTGGAGTGAAAAATTTTTTCTTTAAAATCCACAAAACAAATGCTATTGCAGATATGACGATTAAAAAAATTATCCTGTCAAAATCTATTGTGTGGACGATTTTTTCTCCCGGAATGATTTTAACTATTTTCGAAACGTCAAATTCCATGTCTCCGTCGTGTTTCAAAGACATGGCAACAAAAGTTCCCTCGACTGTCAAAAGATCGCCTTTAAAATCATAACTTGCCGTGTATTTTATCTGCCTTGCAAGAGAATAAGGCATCCAAAAGCCCAAAGTTTGAGTGCCGTCTGTCATGTTGACCCACGCGTAGTCTCCCCTTCTCATAACGCTACCGACGGCCTGACCCTGGACTGTTAAAAATTTTCCATCGTACGCAGATGGATTGTTTATCATATCGGATATAGTCGGCATGGCAAAAATCACAGACACAAAAAAGATCATAAATATAAGAAAGACAAAATGCTTCATCTTCTTTTTGCTCCCATAAAGGGATAGGCAACAAAGGCTATAACGGCCATGAATTCAAGTCTGCCAACCCACATCAAAATTATGAAAAGCACTTTCAGCACGTCCGGCATCGATGGCGATGTTATCCCCGTTGACAGTCCAACATTTCCAAGAGCCGATGCAACTTCAAATGCGGCCTTTTCTATCGGATATTTGTAAATGAGCGTTATTATAAGCCCTACAACGAATGAAAGAATGTACATCATCGTTATGACCATGGCATTTTTGATGACTTCGTTATCGAGATCGATATCTTCCTGATTATGAAATTTCTGCACTTTGATGGTTTTTGACGACATGAAAAGTTTTTTTGTCTCGAAAACAAATGATTTGGCGATTATGCCGATTCTCATTCCCTTTATTCCTCCGGCAGTCGAACTTGTACTTCCACCTATAAGCATTGCGATCGTTATGCCGACCATGGCAAGTGTTCCCCATGATCCGAACTGTGAAGGGTATATGTTCATAAAGCCGGTCGTCGTGTGCGCGGAAATCAACTGATAAAATCCTTTCGTAAAGAGAATGACTGCATTTGGATAGACGTTATTCCTCACAAGGCCAACTGCAACTATGGTAAAGGTTATAAGAACGGTTATGAAAAAAGACTGTGTTTCTATGTTTTTATATATCTCTTTTCTGTTTTTGTTCATTACAGCGTAGTGAAGTGCGAAATTGAAAGAACCTATTATGAAGATCACCATAGTTATAAGCATGTAAAGCATGCTGTGATAATAAAGAATGTTTTGTGAATGCGGGGCAAAACCTCCCGTACTCCATGCTGACATGAAGATCCATATACCGTTCAAAAGTGCGCTTACAGGTTTTAGCCCTATAACAAGGCCTGCGATGAAGAGGGCGATAGTTCCGACGGCAAGATATATAAGACTGATATCCCATATTGCCCTTGCAGTTTTTGTAAAACTCGGAAGAAGTTTCTCGCTTTTTCCTTCTCCTATGTACATCATATACCCGCCACGCATGCCTATGAGAAAACTTAACGAAAGAACGATCATACCCTGACCGCCGACAAACGTAAGAAGTGCCCTCCACATGTTCATTCCTATCGAAAGATCGTACATCCTTTGAATCAGCACGAGACCCGTCGTTGTAAAGCCACTCATGACATCAAAGACGGCATCCAAAAATGAAAGGTAATGACCGGAAAGATATCCGGGAATCGCATCGATGATAATAAGAATTATCCATGCGTACGCCGCTATGAACATTCCATGAAGCCAATCCATTTCCTTTTGATGATCCCGACACAAAATCTCAAGCGTGAATCCGAAAACGAAAGAGATGGCCATTCCTATTCCAAAATCTATGGCCGTGTTCCATTCTTCGAAGATCAAAGCCGTAACAAGCGGGATTGTCATTACCCATCCCATCGTCTCGACTATCTTTGCGGTGTAGTAATTTATTATTTTTAAATCCGAATAAACCGTCTTTTTGCTCATATCAGCGGGTGATCAAATATCCTATCAAAAGAGCGACTCCGATGAGGACGGCAGAATATCCTACTTCTATTAAAATTCCTATCGAGGTATCTTTAAACTTTTCAATTTTTTGCCTCATTTTCATCACCTGCCCCGACAAGAACGGCTTTTATCTCGTCAATTTTGTCTTTCCTCGACATTATTATGACAAGGTCATTTTCATCGATTTGCGTATCACCTCTTGGTACTATTGGCTTGTCTGCTTTTATAACAGTTATGATTATGCTGTCTCTCGGCAATTTGATTTCCATTATTTTTTTGCCATCGGATGGAGAATTGTGCGGTATTTTTATCTCCAAAATATTGAGATCGCCATGGTAAAAGGTCAAAAGTGATCTTATCGCTCCAAGCACAACTTCCTGCTCGATGACATTTGCAATGAATGCCGTCGAACAAACGACGTTGTCAACACCCAAAGATTTGAGCACACCTTCATTCTTTGGGTTGTTAACTCTTGCTATCGTTTTGGGGATGTTGAAATTTTTCTTTGCGATCTGACAAGAGATGAGATTTACTTCGTCTTTTCCGGTAACTGCAGCAATAACATCCGCCTCTTCGACGCCTGCTTCTTTAAGGTCGTTAATTTCCGTTCCATCACCGTTTATGACATTTACGCTGTCCATCTCTTCTGCAATTGCCGCACATTTGACAGGATCCTTTTCCACAACCGAGATCTTGTGCTTTTTCCCGTAAAGTGTCTTGAGAAGATAGTACCCTACCTTACCTCCACCAACGATTATTATCTTCACTCCACATCACCAAAGTATTTTGAAACCTTCTTTGCCCTTTCAAGATCGGACAAAATAATTACCACATCATCTTTTTGTAAATTGAGATCTTCAGATGCGATCTCGAAATTACCTCTTTTTACGGCACAAATTCTGATATCGAATTTGGATTCTACATCTTCCACTTTGAAATTTTTGTCTTTACGCACAACAACTTCAAAGACAGAAAGATTGTCTCCGATATTTGCGCGCAATTTGGTACCATCGGAAAACAGCATGTTGTACATCTCTTCCACGCCTATCGTTGTAGGGCATACAAAATCAACGTTGAAATCCTTGTAAGTCCCAATTTTTGATTGAAGATAAACCCTTGCCATGACCTTTGGAACTTTGTAAATCGTTTTGGCAATTTCGGCTATCATGATATTCGTGTTGTCGTCACGTGTTGCCGCAATAACGGCGCCGGACTTTTCAATGCCGGCTTTTTTGAGAATATCTTCGTCAATGCCAACTCCTATGATCGTAAGTCCGTTAAAAGCCATTCCGAGTTTGGAAAATGACGTTTTATCTTTATCGATAACGACAACATCATGACCTTCATCTGCGAGTTTTAGGGCCAGCGATGCTCCGAAATATCCACATCCAACTATTATAACGTACATATGTATCGCCTCATTGGGTTAATTATATCACCTCTTTACGAACCTTTCTATGCCCTTGAGGATGTATTCGGAAGAAAGATGCGCCTCATCTATGACCTCATCTAACGTACCACCGGTGCGCCAGCGATTGTCCCAGTCCGACGACATGCAATATTGAACGTATTTCTTCGTCGCTATCCAGTCATCGACGGCCTTCAAAGATTCATTCGTTATGACCATCGACTCCTCCCAATCTTCCCATGGCAATAATATCTTTTCTCTGTACTCTTTGGGCTGCATATCGAAGAGTTCTTTTGAAGGGATTGATACGATCTTCAAATTGTATTTTTCATCTAAAATATCAAGAATTTTTAAAAGATTATATGTTGTCATGGTGCCCCTTACAAGGATAGTACCATCGCGCTTTCCTGATTTGAAATCTCTTATCAGGTAAGCGCCTTTTGCGGCGTCTAAGTAAGAAGGGAGTTTCATCTTTTCTCTGTCCGGTATCTCGATTGGAGGCCTTGTCAGATGAATTGCGACGATCGGTACATCTTTCGAAAGCGCTGCACCTAACAAAACGGGCACCTCATTTGCCTCCCACGGATATACGTTGATTATATGACCTTTTGGAAATAATTGTGTGACAACCGTCGAAAAAATTCCAAAATGGGTTCTCGAATCGTCTGCCGTCTCGGGACCCGAATGGCCCACAACCCACAAAATTTTACCAAGTTTTATCGGGCAATCTTGTGCCATCTGAGAAAATAACCTGTAAGGTCCGTATTTCAAATACGCGAAGGCTCCGTACGTGGAGGTTGCCATCCAAAAACCATCGAATTTCTCGTAAGGCTTATCCGACAAATTCACACTCGCAACGCCTGCGGAAATGCCGGCATTTGCAAATTCTGTAATCTCTTGAGGCAAAAGCACACCTTCCAAATTCGAATCTCTATCGTACCAGCCATATCCTTTGAAATCTCCAAATCCTTCCCCAAATCCTGAGAGATTCGTGGATTCGGTCAGATCGGCAGAGGCCGCCAAAAATAATGGCCTTCCGTATTTTTTCGCACTTACGGAATTTATCCATGCCCCCCAGGACTTAAGTGCCTGTCTGTTCGCAACCTTAGATCCCGGGTTAAAAAAGATCTCTTTAGGATATGAATTGTAATCGAAAAGAGATTCATCATCGAAAATTCGCGAGTCCAAAACAAAGGATCTTTTTGAAATTACGGCTCTTTTTTGGATGAGTTCGTCGGTAATCTTCTCAACAAGACCATCATTTTTGAGGATCACATCGATGGCCTTTTTCAAATTCGCCCTCGTTTGTTTTACAAATTCATCTCCATCCGGTGCGGGTTTACCGTATCCTTCAAAATCAACGTTGTATTTCTTCATGAACTCCTCTCTCGTCCGCCAGAAGATCTCCGAATTTGCCTTGTGAGGGCTCCCATGGGATTTGTTGTCGTAGAGGCCGTAGCCGTAACCTTTTTTGGTCTTGAACCAGATCGCGTTGGGAAGATCTTTTTGCTTTTGCGCATCAACTTTGTCGAAAGCATCGAAGACCTTTTGCCAGTTATGACCCTCCCAGCATCCGGCTACATTCCATCCGTAAGGCTTAAACCAATCATCCGGCGTACCGTGGATGACTTTGCTTACAGGATGATCGTCTATTCCGAAATCATTCCAGTCTATAAGCCAGTACAAATTGCCGAGCCCCAACCCGTAGGCGGAATTTTTGGATTCGTGAGATGCGCCGGCGCTCAGTGCTCCTTCCCCTTCGATTAACCATACTTTCGCGTCTAATCCCACATGTTTGAGAGCAAGAGCCTCTCCAACTGAGGCGGGGAGGCCGTGGCCGGCAGGGCCCGTATTGAATTTCAAAAATAAAGTCTTTCCCGAAAACTCGGCATGACCCGAAAGACCATCTCTGTGTCTGAATTTCAAGAGATCGTCCAAAAGCACGATCCTGGACGGATCTATAAAGAACCTTTCATCTTTTGTTTCTTCGAATCTTTTCTTGAAAGATTCTCCGATCACAGTTAACGCGGCGTAGATCAAAGGGACTGTATGGCCGGCAGAAAGAATAAACCTGTCCGAGAGGGGATTTTCGGGATGGATAAAATCAAAGTTGGAATAATTCGAAAAGACCATAGACCAAAACGCGTGCATCTTCGATCTCGATCCTCCCGGATGACCGCTCTGCCTCAAGTTTAACGTGAAGTCTATCAACTGGCCCGTTACATCCTTTATAATTTCAAGTTCCTCAAAATTCAATTCAAATCACCTCGATATCATTTTTTGCGAATTATCCCAGGACGAAGCCCAAAGAAGATATCGTATCGCCAAGACCAACCGTTATTTTTGGAGATGGAACGACCTTCGTCGGAAAGAGAATGAAATGAACCCCTTCCTTTTCCCATTCTTTGTAATCGTACTTTTCGGAAATATTCAACATGTATTTGAATCTTTCCAAATTTATCTCCCCATCCATTGCCCTCTGGGCCGCCGCAAGAGCCGCAAAGGCAAGAGCCTTTTTTTGAGATTCAAGATCGTAATCTCCCTTTAGTGCAAGTAGATAAAAACCAAGCGCATGAAAATGTACCCTCGAAAGATTTCCTCTCATGACTTCGGATATTATCTGCGATATCCTTTCAACGTCCAAATTCAAAATATCTTTCTCATCGTACCCCATATCCCTTGCAACCCATGAAAGTTCGACCTCGTTAAGGCCAAGACTATCGAATCTTGAAAATAATTTCTCCTCCACAGCATTTCTTACCCTATCCCGCCTTATCGAGGCGAATTCGAGATGAAATTTCATCTCCGAATTTTTTTCTCTCACGGTCTTTACGAATTCCAAAAGTTTATCGATCCTGTCCTCAACGGTCTCTCCGTTTGGATAAACCTCTTGCATGATGTGAAAGCCCGAGACAAGAAAATGAGAAATTTCTTCCGCACGATCGATGACGTAAGATTTGAATGGATCTCTTACCTCTAACTTTGAATTGATGGGATTCCATGAGGCTATGAATCTGTTGGATCTCGGACAGGTGTAAACTTTGCCGTTAATCGTCATAGATTGACCCTGAGAAAATTCAAAAATCCAGTGTATGGCATCGACTCCCTCTCCGTCATACGCGTTGATGGGATGATCAAGACCATTTTTTCCAACGACAAAAAGGTTTTTAGAATTTGGAAAAAGATTCGCAATCTCCTTTTTTAAAGGATACACGTAGACTAAAATCTTTTCAAAGGGAAAGGGCACAAGGCCTTTTGCCATGTTAGCCGATGTCCCGCCCAGCCTTAAAGTACCCGTTCCGAAGGTTTTCATTATCCATTCGTAAACTTCCTTCGAATCGATCATCAACTGAAGAGCACTTCCATTGACGAAAGAAAAAATTAGACCTTTCCAAAAATCATCGATACACTTTATCGAATCAGGAAGCGCTGAAAGTTCCTGTGGAATTGTGAGATCTAAATTGTCAATCTTTTGCGGATCGACCTTCACAAGGCCATCTATGACCGAGTGAAAGCCAAGGGCTATCATCTTTGAATCACGCGCCCTTTTGATTCCCCAGTCTATAACACCATCGTATATCTTCATACAATACCTCCAAAGATCAAAAGAAATATCGAACTTACGATAACGGTCGTCGTTACCGTACCGCCGGCAAGTTCAGGATCGAGTTTTTTGTCTATCGAGTACAAAAGCGTCAAAAGCGGCGCAGGCATAAGGGCACTCAAGAGCACGACGTTTGCCATCAGCGCATTTGATGGCTCAAATATCCTTAGCACAAAGTAAAATGTCGCGCCTAACGCGGCACCGATGAGGTATTTCAAAGAAATTGCCTTTGCCATATTTTTGAATTCAACCTTTAACCTTTCAAAGTTCAAAAAGATGCCTATCGTCAAAAGAGACAAAAATGCATTTGCCCCGCTGAATATTCCAAGAAATTCAGAAAGTATATCTGGCATACTCGATAAAGAAAGGTTCAAAATTATGGCGGCAAATATCGCAAGCAAAGGCGGAAAGGTCGAGACCTTTTTGATAACCTCTTTTGTGCTGAATGCGTCTGCAGAAAAAAGTATCGCTATCGCATATCCTACCGTGTATATCATAAGGCCATTTCCCATGTCGAATATCGACATGTAAGCAAGGCCTTTCCCTCCCCACAATAACTGGGCAAAAGGATACGCAAACAAACCTAAATTTAAACCGTTAAAGGTCAAGATCAAAGATCCTTTTGTACCGCGGGCGGTATTCGATCTTCGAAAGATCAAAAAGCCCGCGATCATAAGTGTGAGTGTCGTCAAAATTCCGAAGGCCGTCAACGAGAAAAGCGGAAGGGTAAGTTTTACACTTGTGACAGCCTGAATTATGACGGCAGGCAGAGTTATGTATATGACGATCTTCGAAAAGGCCCGCCCTTCTGTCTCATCTAAAAATTTCAGCGATTTAAGCAGATATCCTATTGCTATTATTGCAAGATAAGCAAGAATTTTGTATATCACGATCTGTAATGTTTTTTCATCTCAGAATTGAAAGGCAAATTCATTATCTCATCCAAAACATCCTTTGCCTGTTTCTCAGACTTCGTCCTCGGATCCCTTATTAGAATCTCGTCGAGTACCCGCCTGTCTCCTGTTATAAACGCCTCGAGCGCCATCTCGGCTCTCATTATCCTCGGCGTAAGATACATCTTCTTTATTCTATCCGTCAAATCAGGATCTATCTTTTCCGGATGAATCCCTTTTTTGTCTACCCTGACCGGTACCTCAACAACAACATCGTCGGGAATTCCTTTTATCGTACCTTTGTTCAAAATGTTAAGATACAGCCTTGCCTCTTTACCATTTGAAATCGCGTTTATGAATGGTATTTGTTGCTCGCCGCTTAACTTATCCTTTGGAAATTCTTCGGGCCACGATTGCGTTAACTTAAGGGACGGATCTTTTGAAATGTCTATTATCTTTTCTCTTATCTGTCTTAACTCTTCATAAAACTTCGGTCTCTCGATCTCGTTGTCTATCCCTCCGAATTTTCCAAACCATCTTTTCTTGGTCTCGAGATTATAATGATACTTCCACGTTCCATTCCTTACGGTGTCGCCTATCGGTAAATATCCGTAAAATTCGTACATGTCCATCGCCGCGGGACTCATCTGCATGTCCCACGGACTCGTCGATTCCCATTTTGGCAATTTTTCTTTTATCCATTCGTCCAAAATGGGATATCCGTCCTTTCCTTTGTATATAAATCTATTCAAGAATATCCCGTGGTTGACTCCGGCTATCTGCCAGTCTATCTCCTTCTCATCAAGGCCCAAAGTTTTGAAAACCTCATGAACGCCTCCGAATCCATGACAGAATCCTATTATCTTTGCTTTTGTCTGCCTCAATACCAATTGTGTTATCTCAAAGACCGGGTTCGCAGTTTGGATAAGGTATGCGTCCGGACATATCCTCTCGACTGCTTTTGCGATATCCAAATGGAGTTTGAGTTGATTGTAATTCGAAAGCGTGTAATAATCGGAGACCATGTTGAATTCCTGCGAATCTATCCCGCGGTAATATCCGTGCTTTTGACCGATATCCCTCATCGTCTCGTACTGGACATATCCGTCCTGATGACCTTCTCCACGTGCGAGGGCCGTGTTTATGACAAAGTTCGCACCATCGAGGGCCTTCTCTAAATTCGTCGTCTTTTCAAACTTCAAATTCCCGCCTACCTCGGATGTGTATCTTTGAGAAAGACTGTATATGGCATCAAGCCTGCGCTCATCGATATCCATCAAAGAAATGACCGTTCCGGCTAACTCCTTTGTCTTTGCCAGATCGCCGACTAATTTTAGTGTATACCTTACGCTTCCCGCTCCTACGAATGTGATCTTCATACCATTACCTCCTCCATAATCTTTTTAAAGTATGTGCAGCCATCTTGGGATTTCTGTCCCTTGTAAAGACCCCTTTGTAATTGAAAAGCGGTCTGTGAACATTTTGGGCCGTTTTGAAATCGGCAAAGGCCCAGACATGTATGCCAGTTACAAAATCCTTTTCATTTGCGACTTTAAACAATTTCTCGATGTATTCAGACTGGTACTCTTCCGAAAACATCTGCGCCGGATTTGCGTGAAATCCGGATATCGCATCGGCACCGAACTCCGTCAAAATCACGGGCCTTTTGTAAGTTTTGTAAAGCGAGTCCAGATCGTCCGAGAGCAACTTCTCGGCCTCCTCTATCTTTCCTTGATGGTTGTACCAGCCATAATAGCGATTCACGCTTATGACGTCGAAATGCTTCATCGCCACATCCGGCCCTCCGGATTTTTCGCAAAATGGCACACAACTTACCATCGTTGTCGGCCTTGTCGGATCGCACTCTTTGGCCGTCTCG
The DNA here is from genome assembly GCF_049965695.1 of Athalassotoga sp. Lineage (NCBI taxonomy): Bacteria > Thermotogati > Thermotogota > Thermotogae > Mesoaciditogales > Mesoaciditogaceae > Athalassotoga > Athalassotoga sp. Next base: position 35,937 of record NZ_JBMFWB010000007.1, read on the forward strand.
TACAATTTTTTGAAAAATCCGTCCGATTTCTGATGTGCAGAATCAGGCTCATTCGCAACGCTCCACATGATCACAGACGGATGGTTTTTGTCCCTGTCGATGAGCCTTTTGATATCCTCCACGCACAAATCAACGGTCTTTTCATTTTCGTAATGGTACTTCTCAAGCCCGACGTGTGGCGCTTCGTCTATGACAAGAAAGCCAAGTTCGTCCGCCATGTCGAGCCATTCTTCGGAATAAGGATAATGTGAGGTTCTGAAAGAGTTTGCGCCTATCCACCTCAGAAGATCGTAATCTTTGACGATCAAAGGCTTGAAGGTGCCCTGCCCTTCGACGGGAAATTCTTCATGCTTTCCGAAGCCAAGCAATTTGACGGATTTACCGTTTAAAAGTATGTGTTTGTCATCTAACGTAATAGTTCTTATTCCGACCTTCAATTTGTACTCGTCGATAGGATTATTACCGGACGTGATTTTTGCTTTCAAATCGTAAAGATAAGGATCATCCAATTCCCAAAAACGGGCATTCTTGATCTCGAAATGAAAATTTTCCTTTGCAGATGTTATCTTTTTTGTGTTTGTTAGATCACCAATCGACACCTCTATATTCTTCCCGATGCACTCATCGGTCATTTCTATTGTGATCTCTGCAAGACCCAACTTTTGGGATGGAACGGATTTATCGCATCTGAAGTTAATGTTCAAAACAGAGGCCCTTGACGAAATTTCTACGTATGGCATCCTTATGATTCCGCCGTACGGGAAAAAGTCGAAATTTGCCGGAGGAAAGTTGCCGGCCCTCTCAAAGCCCGGCATTTGACCGGCTGGCAGATCATCCTTTGACAGTTTATTCTCAACCTCGACGCGGATTTTGTTCGTAGATCCGTATTTCAATTTTGGATGGCACTCAAAAGGGAGATATCCAACGTTATTGAATATTGCCAGATCATCGTTTACGTATACCCTGCTTTTTGTATTCACAGCGCTAAAATAAAATCTAACACGTTTATCCTTCCATTCATACGGTACATCCAAATCGTAGATGTACCCGACCGGTCCTTCTTCAAAGAAAAGATCTTCGTATTGATCGTTCCAACTGGCAGAAACCGCTATTGGCCTTTCCTTGCCGTGAGCGCGTATTTTCCACATATTCGAAAGTTCGACTGTCGATCTGCAAAGATTCATCTGTGGCCTTAACAATTCAAACATCTCCTTAAAAATTCCCTTTCGGGTTATTTCAAATACCTTCCTTCCAGCCTGTTAAATGATCCGTACGCAACTCTTTCGAATTTCATTGAGTCTATTTTGTAGATGAAGATCTCATTCGTTATGTTTACTTTCGCTCCAAAAAGATGGCCACCGACCAATTTCTTATCCGGGCCCGCGAGGGCAACGTGGATGTGGGCAAAGGGTTTTCCGTCCTTTCTCGCGATATTTCCCGTCAACGCGACAAGTTCATGGGGCGTGTCTATTTTTATCTTTTCGTATTGATCCTTTTCCATGTTGAACCATCCTATTTCAAAATCTTTAAGCATGCCCATTCCGGAAAGAATAACGCCGGCATTCATGGAATACTTTTCGACGACCGAATACAAAGACTCAAAAAAATCATCGTTTGTGTCAAATCTTACAAAGATCAGATTTTCCTCTTTCATGTCGAATATCATTTCAACCACCTCATTCTAAAGTCTCTTCGAATACTTTTTTCAATTCGTCGAAGTTGTCACTTCTGCGCTTTATCAAATCTTCCAAAGCCTCCGCCGCACTCAGCCCGTCATGGACGGTCCTGAAGACGCCGTAGGATACGGCCGCGGGATCGTCATCGCCCGGGAAAAGCACATTTCGTCCGATAAGCGCGCCTCTCACGTTCGGACCGCTTTCGAGTGCTTTCGAGAGATTTTCCATTGTGTAGGTCGGATCTTCTTTTGATTCTCCGCCGAGGATAAGAATCGGCAACGTCGTCGATCTCGCGACCCTTTCGAAATTCGGAACGTAAGGAATCTTTATCCACATCTTTGCGCTGCTTCCGCCTATCGCCGAAACGACTCCGACGATCTTTATGAGTTCATTGGCGTCTAAAATCGTTTCGTAAGCTGAATCTTCATTTTCTCTTTTTACGGGCAACGGTTCCATGAAGATCGGAAGGCCGAGTTCGTTGCACTCTCTTACCGCCGCGGCGCACTCTTCGAGTGTTTTCAAAGACCATCTCGAATATTTTCCGGTATCGAGTCTGAAGAGCAATTTTCCGGCGTCAAGGTTAAATCTCACGAGATCTTTCGGCCAGTACGCGGTTATGACGTCTTCCATCTCGTATTCAATGCCTGCAAGGCCCGATCTGTTCATGCTGCCCATTATTATTTTGTTATCCAAGAAACTCTTTCTTCCCGACCTTTTGTAAAGGTAATCTATCATGGCAAGTTCATCTATCAAATCGGGCGTGGCCATAACACCGTCAACGTATCCGTATGCCAGAACTCTTACAATCCTCCCGAGATATTCGAGCCTGTCGCCTATTAAAGTGGGATTGTCTCCCACACCGGTAACCCGCCTTGCCGGATGATCTGCCGCGAGGATGACAAGGTAACCGTCTTCGGTCAAGGATTTTCTTCTTTTTCTTGCTTTCAGATTTTCTTCTATTATTTCCGGATTTTTAACCCTCATATCCGTGAGTTTGTAAAATGCCCATTCGGGAAAGTAATCGCGCGTCACGAATCTGTACTTGCCGGCGCTGTAAATGACATCCTGCCACGTTCTCGCATCGTCGTAGAATGATTTGGAATGCTGCAATACGGGCACGCTTCCTTCGCGCCCTCTTGGCATTACCTCAAATCCGATTGGCCCCGTGTAATCCATTTCGTGAAGCGCTTTGACGAAGTCGGCGACTTCTCTCAATTTAATCGCACCATTGGGATACGCAAAGGATATGTGGGCATCGCCGTAATTCGGATCGTTGGGATCGAGCACGCAATTTCCTATGTGAACATGGAAAAGGTAAGGTTTGAGATATTGCAAAACCTCTGCAAATTCAGGTTCCTGGACATCTTCCGATTTTACCAGATTGTCGTACTTTTTTGTTTGATCTCCGGATTGTATTTCAAGATTTATATGCTCTATTATCGATTTGGTATTTCTTATGAGCAGCATGTGGGTAAGATCGTACAAAAGTCCGAATTCATCGTGATGGTACTCGTCTCTTACGCGCCTTGCTATCTCTATCGCCTCAAGTGTAGGCCCTATGAGTTGATCATGAAAGCGTCCTCGCGGATCGTTGATTCTGTCAAACATTACGAGAATCAATTTCATCGGTTTTCTTTTCAATGTTTTTGCCGCGTGATCCGAATACTCGCAAAGTTCGTGAATGGATCTTACCAAAGAAAGTTTTGCCGTGTCGCGCAATTCTATTCCGGGATCGCGTCCGGATCTGAATGTAAAACCTTGAGCGTTGAATTCGTATGCCTGATCGATCAAGCCTTTGAGACGATTCACACCATTTACCCTGTCAAGTTCGTTTATCGAGGAGATATCAGTGGGAGCGTATCCTTCTTCGTTCAAAGATTGGACAAATTGGGCTCCGAAGAAGATGTGAAGTTTTGTCGTTTTGAGAAAATCTATCGCTTTTTTTCTCAAAGCAGGATCTTTTATGCGCGTTATCTCTATTCCGCCGAAGTAATCATCATCGGCCAGCGTTTTGAGCGATTCCGTAAGATATTTTTCACTCGGCTCTCCTCTTTGCATTGAATTCGTGTTCTGTCGTCCCGGGAAGGCCATCGGCTGGACAACTGTCATAAGGTTATCTTTGAGAATCATTTTTTTCCTCCTTTTGCGCAACGATCAAATCCAATCCCGCATTCGCGAGTATCGATTTGTCTTCATCCGGTACTTTCCAATCGGTTATGACGTGATCTATTTGATCGAAGGTTGCGTATATCGAAAATGACGGTCTTTCGAACTTTGAAGAATCAACGATGACAAAAGATTCGCTCGATTGTGAGATCATCAAAGACTTTATCTTCGCCTCGTTGATGTTCGGCGTCATGAACCCGTCTTTCGAAAAGCCCGTCGCACCGACAAAGGATTTGTCGGCGTATATCTTTTTTATGTTCTCTTCCGCAAATGCGCCTATCAAAGAGAAACTGTTTTCTCTTACAACTCCGCCGAGCACTATGAGATCGATACCCGTCCCGACGAGTTCGGTTGCTATGAAAAAGTTGTTCGTGACGATCGTCAACGGAAACAATTTCATTCTTTTTATCTCTCTTGCCATCGCCAGCGTTGTCGTGCCGCTGTCCAAAATTATGCTGTCTCCGGGTTTTACAAACTCGAGCGCTTTTTTGGCTATGGCATACTTTTCTTCAACGTGCTGCTGTGACTTTTGAATAAAACTCCACTCTACTTTTGTATGAGACGGCAGCAATGCCCCTCCGTGTGTACGAACTACCATACCAAGATTTTCAAGGTCTGAAAGATCCTTTCTTATGGTTGTACCCGTTACACCGAGTACCCTTGACAGTTCGTTCACGGTTATTTCGCCTTTTTCTTTTATAAGATCGATCAATTTTGCCTTTCGTGTTTCTTCTAACATCAAAATCTCCTCTTCAAAAACGCTTCGAACTCTCCACCGAAGAGTTTTTCAACGTCTCTTTTCACTTCTTCTTCGGTGATTACCCATCCATCTTCCAAAATATCCGAATATTTATCCGTCAAAACTTTCTCTATGACTTTCTTTGAATGATCCCATTTGTATATAAGTTGATCAAGCACGCGTGCGTCGGAGTGCTGAGGGGTAAAACTCAATCCCAACATTTCCATTCTTTCACGGGTGATCTCATCGACTACAGATGGATTGTTCAAAAACCACCAGCAACCGAAGACATGAATGTTTCTGAACTTCCTCGCGGCAACGACGAGTTCGTGCTGATTTTCGCGGGATAGCATTGTAATTAAAAATTTGTTGTGAGGGTACATTCTCGCAAGATATTCAACCGTGTTTATATCTGCCTTTCCGACCGAATCTCCGGCAAGTTTTAATTGAGGATTTGAAAGTTTTTTGGCACCTATCATCATGGCAAACGGCACGTTATGCTCGTAAGAGACCGGAATTATGGCATTCTCTATTATCAAGGCCGTTTCGGTATCTGAAGGAATTTTGAATTCTGGCGGAAGTGATGCGGCCATATAAACGGGATTCATGCGATCTATCCAATCAGAAAGAAATCTCTTGATCTCAGAAAAGGCCTTTTCCGTCAATTTCTCTTCGACATCGTATCCCCATTCTTTGAGTTTAAGATAAGAAGATGGCCATTTCACAAGGAGCGGATCTATTCGCAGGGCGCTTTTGAACCGGGCATCTCCTTTTTCATTTTTGATCCAGATTTTTCGTTCATCTTCGACGAATGGATCATTTGTCATGACAACGTATTTTATATGGGCCGTTTTGAAAACCAGATCGATGTATTCGTCAACCTTTTTAGATGCAAAGAACTTTCTGTATCCTTCGAGATCCCGCTTAGAAGGATCGAGTCCGACGGATTTCAAAACCGTTATAACGCCTCTTGTGGCTTCGCTTACTGGCGAATTTTCGATGAACAGTTTTTTCCATATCAAATTAGATTGATCCTTAACACTCATCTTCCATAATTCATCGTAAGGCATGTCGGACAATCTCATAACTTCGGCTATTAAATAATGGTAAGTCAGAAGATCGTCGACTCCCCACAACAATAAATCTTTGAATCTCAAATCGAAGATATGTGTATGAAGATCAACTATCTGAACTTCTTCGACTGCTTTCTTGACAACTTTACTTATTTCTTCTTTCTTTATGTTCATTTTCACGCCTCCAAACAAAACAAAATACAACTAAATGAAACAATATAAAAGGAGGTGAATGCAAATGCCAAATTCGGCCTTTTTCGGTCAATTTTGGTAAAATATTCAGATTATTTGAAATTTAATCTTAAAATCGTAAAATTAAATTGATTATCTTTGTTTTTTGATGATTGTTGTGGAAAACTTTTGTTATACCTGATCATGTGTAAAATACCATTTTGGCTCCGGCAGGTGCCCCACTCGATGTCCTCGCTTCGCTGCGAAGGCCATCGAGAGGGCATCCTGCCCTTCGCTCGGTAAATAAGCATTCGGCTTTATTAGAGTATCTGGATCTTTAAAAGATAGCCGGCGCAGTGATTCAAGATTGATCTTTCGTGTTATGATAAAATATATTGAATTGATTTTAAAATAACCTTTTAAAGGGGGGCTCAGAAGTTAGCGGTGAATCTAAGAAAGAAAGGAAAAAGCTTTACAGAAGTCTCTTCATAGCTTTATTATCAACTGCCTCTGTTTTTGCGGTGTTTTTGATCTTTGCAAAAGACAGCACACAGATATTAAGGATTTTATTTTTATCTCCGATTGACATAATGATAGGTTTTGCACTTTTCATGGGCATAATATTCATAGATACTGTTAGAACGATGGTAATGACACATTTTCTCGGTGAACGTGTGAAGTGGCGGGTAGCACTTTCAAATTCAATTTTAGGATATTTTTACACCTACATAACACCTTCTTCTGCCGGAGGCCAACCTTTTCAGATATACCATCTTTCAAAATGGAAAGTAAAGCCCGAAATCTCATCGGCCATCATTTTGACCCGCTGGAGCACGATGATGATCTTTCTTTCGATCTCATCTATTTTGTTGTTGAAAAGATATCTTTTCTACATTCAAATAGGAATCCCCGTCTTAAGTCAGATCATATGGGTAATAATTTTACTTGGAGTTCTTGTTTCCTTTGCCATATTTTTAATTTTGCTTATTCCTCGTGTTGGAATCGGCCTTGTGAATTTCTTGAAAAAAAGTCGCATTTTGAAATGGATCTTTAAACTTTTCAAAAAAGACGATGTTGAGGTTTTAACAAAGTTTGAAGACAATGTCAAACAATTTTACGATGCAATGCACATGATATGGATGAAAAAACCGCTTTTGATAATTTTCGATGCCATAACGGGAATTTTGGATTTAGGAATTCTTTATTACATACTTTACAGATCTATAATGGCTGCCTCTTACGAAAATGAAGCACAATTTTTTCTTTCTTTTTGGTCTTTAAGTGCGATTTTCATATTGCTCTCTTTCGTTGTTTATTATTTTCCAACTCCCGGATCTTCAGGCGGCATAGAGGGAGCCTTTTATCTTGTGTTTTCGATGTATGGAAGTCCTCCGGCCGTTATGGCTGGAATTTTGATATGGAGAATATCAACATACTATCTTCCTATTTTGCTTGGCATTGTAACGATGTTCTTTGAGTTCAAAGCCAAAAGCAAGGAGGTTGAAAGTGCGGAAAAAACTTAACAGAACACTTGGCCTTTATTCCGCAACGATGGTAAGTGTCGGTTCTATGATAGGCGGAGCCATCTTTGTGCTTGCCGGCACAACGTTCAAAATTGCCGGTCCATCTGCGACTCTTGCAATTCTGCTGGCAGGCATAGCAACGTTGTTGACCTCGTTTTCTTTTGCGGAATTTTCTACCTTTGTCCCCGAAGCCGGCGGAGGATATTCTTACGTGAGAGCGACCTTCGGAAATAACTTTACAGGTTTTTTCACCGGCTGGATTCTGTGGATTGGATATGCTTTATCTGCATCTTTGTTTGCGATAGGATTTGGAAATTTTCTTCACTACTTCATTCCCTTTTTGCCCGGAATCATAGGATCTTTGATTTTGATAGTCTATGTAGCATCGAACCAGATAAGCGGTATTAAAAATTCCGCTCTGCTTCAAAATACGATAGTAACGATTTTTGTGGGTATTCTAATAGGGTACATAATCTACGGATTTAAATTCGCCGACGTGAAAAATGTAACTCCGTTTTTTTCTAACGGATTTGTCCCGATGTTTCAAACCATGAGCATTCTTTATATGACTTACATAGGATTTGACGCCGTGACGACGCTTGGAGAAGAGGTTAAAAACCCAAAGAGAACTATTCCTCTTGCCATAATGATCTCCATGGCCGTTGTGCTTATAGTTAAAACTCTGGCTTTTTTTATAGGAAGTGCCGTCTTAAATGTTAACACCATCACGGCACAAAATGCTGGCAATTTCATGATAAATACGGCCAAAATAATTGGAGGGCCACTGGGAGGGTACATCTTTGCCGGAGCGGGTATTTTAGCCACCCTATCTTGTATGAATACCGCTTTACTTGCGTCGTCGAGAACTTCTTTTGCGCTATCGAGAGACAAAAGGATGCCATATTTTTTTCAATCTGTAAATCCTAAAACTCAATCTCCGATCTTCAGCATCGTGGTGGCATCGGTTATCATCCTTGTGGCGACGATAACGCAAAATATCGAAGAAATTTCAATAATAGCAAGTTCTCTTACACTTACAGGATATGCTTTCATAAATCTCTCTCTTTTATATTCAAGGAAAAGAAATTTGAATACCGAAAAAGGATTTAAAGTACCATTTTATCCTTACATTCCGATCTTCGCCATAGTGTTTAACGTCGTGATGATCTTGATTTTGCTTTACACGGATAGACTTGCTTTGGGTTTTGTAATTGCGCTTTCGGCAATTGGGATTGTCTATTATCTTCTCAGTCCAAAGTTGAAAACGGCTCCAAAGGGTATCTCAAATGAGCCTTTGCCATTTTTGAAGGTCAAAAACGTAAGCGACAATTTCAAAGTACTCTGCGTGGTGGAAGATGAAGCGGGAATTCAGTCTTTGTTGAATTTTGCCTTCGACATCTCGAATGGGAATGTTATCCCAATAGGGATAGTAGATGTACCGGATATCGTAAAGGATAAAGATAATTACGAAATTTTAAGGAAATCCGTTGAAAAATTTGAAAGAATAAGAAAACATGTCTCTGATTTTGGAAATGAAAAAAACACAAAGATCGATCTAAATGTCATCTTGTCAAAAGACAGAGAAAAGATAGTTGACAAGTTTGCCATCGAAAACAAAATCGACATGATCTTCATGGGATGGAAAGAGGAAGGCGCGAAGACCTTCAGCAAGTGGGAAAGAAAGATCTTAGAAAAGTCTCCCGTTGATGTCGGTATAATGAAATTCACAGGCAATCAATTCAAACGCATTCTCTTTCCGTACAGTGGAAGTATTTACTCTCAAATGGCCGCCAATACGATCAAAAGGATCGCAAATGCTTATCCCGATGCAAAGATCACGATTCTTAAAATAACTTACGAAGACGATGAAAAAGAAATTGAAGAATACAAAAAGGTGCTTTTCAATGTGCTTGACTCGTTGAAAATAAATGGTGAGATCTTGATAGAATACAGCCCTTCCGCATGGCAGAAGATAGTCGAACTTTCAAAAGATTACGATCTGATAGTTATAGGCATTTCGACCGATTGGAACATAGGAGACAGCCTGTTAGGCTTAAAGACAGATCTCATCTTCGAACAAGCACAATCTTCTGTGCTTGTAGTCAGAGCATTCCATGGTGCCTTTCACAATCAAAATGTAAGAAAGATATTTGAATTCATAAAAAAATTTTCACCGTGACTATTTTATCCCAGTTCTCGCAATGCCTTCGATGAAATATCTTTGGGCAAAGAGGAACAATATGACGATCGGAAGCATTGTGAATGTCGAGGCGGCCATCAATTGATTGTAAATCGTTCCGGCGTTGCTGCTGAAATTTTGGAGACCAACGGGTAATGTCCTCATCGAAGGTTCATTCGTGACTATAAGTACCCACAAAAAGGCATTCCAACTTCCGACGAAATTCAAAAGTGCGCCGGTTATTATAACGGGTCTTGAGAGCGGAACCATTATAGTCCACAAAAATCTCCATCTCGATGCGCCGTCTATTTTTGCCGCATCTAACAGTTCATCTGGCACTCCCATGAAATTCTGTCTTATCAAAAATATCGTAAAGGCACTGACAGCCCATGGAATTATGAGGGCATAGTAGGTGTTAAGCCAGCCGAAGTGCACGATAGTTATGAAATTAGGAACGAGCAAAACCTCTCCGGGAATCATCATGGTCGCTATGAAGAGCATGAAGAAGAAATTTCTTCCCGCGAAATGCAATTTTGAAAAGGCAAAAGCGGCCATAACTCCAAAGACGATGTTCAAAAATGTCGTTACCACAGCGACGAAGACCGTATTTATGTAGTACCTTGCAAATGGAGAGGCGTTCCATGCCTGAACGTAAGCCTCAAAAAGATTCGCGAAAATCTGAGAAAAGTTGAAATGTGCTTCCACTTTGACCGGCAACGTTAAAAACCATACGCTGTTTACGGCGTTCAGAAATATCTTGACACTTCCATTTGAAGGGAAATATTGAATGCTTGAAACTATTGAAGGTGCTTTGATGATCTTCATGGTGTAATACGTGTTGTTGTAAATATCCGTGACATTTGTGACGGCCAAGTAGTTTGACCAACTGACGGAAAGCAATCTTTCTATTTCCGTCTGATTTTTATATGATGAAAAACCGCTTCCGATATAAGCAAGTTGGCCCGACCTTCCCGTAAGCACGCCGGTGCTGTTTGGATGTTCGGCGCCGAAAGCATCTGCTATCTTTTGTGAAAGTTCATTCCAGTTACCGGCATACTCCGAGATCATCCTGTTTAATTCCGATTGTTCGGATGAATTCAACACCCCATATAGAATTTTCATGTTTGTTACAACACTCGAGATGCCCCTGAAAGCGTTATCTGCTTCCGATTGATTTAAACCGATCGAGAGTAAATCTGTTTTAACCATCGCATCTGTTTCGTTTATGAAATCGTCTATGAAGTGAGAAGTATGACCTGCTTTTATGATGCCAAGCGCTGTGTTCATGTAAGTCGAAGGAAGAGTTGAATTTTTTATCGCGCTTTCAAGCCTTACCATTTGTTCGGCAGGTGTGAAAAAAGTGAAGATCATCTGAGGATCTTCAACGGTAAGTTGTTTTGAATCGTTGTAAAAGTTAACAACAAGATCGTAAGATTTAAGCAGATCGTAGTAACCGATTATGGGATTCATGATCCTTTGTTCATAAAAATTGACAAGCACATTTAGCGATGGATCGATCTTTCCAAATTTTGAGATGAGGATCGTTTTTAAATCAAAATTGTTCAGGAAATTTTGCATTATCCCTTCAACGGCCGGTATATCAGATGAAAGAGTGCCAACACCTTTTTTGTAATTCAAAACACTTGCAAGCATGGAATCGGATTCCGTAAAAAAATCATTTGAAGACAAAAATGATTTCACAAAATCTTTCTGTGCAACAACCGAAGACGCATCATTATCACTCACATTTAAGGCTTGATTTCTCAAGAGTGCCGGCATGAACATTTTCGCCGTTGTTGTGGCAGAATTTACAGCCTGAGCAAAATTTTTTGTGAAATCTATTCTTGATAATATGGGACTGGATCCGTATCTGAAAATATTCAAGAATGCTTTCATGTATTCATCCGGATTAGCGGAAAGAGATTTGAGTTCACTTATCTGGTTTTGGTAATCGGCAGGATAAATCATCGAATCAACGTTCGTTATGAGATCTTCAACTTTGGACATATTAACTTCCGTTGCGTATTTGATGGGATTGCCATTTCCAAGCGTAAGATATATCGTGCCCCTTAAAGGAGGCGTACCGGCGAAATTGACGGTTAAAACATTTGAAGCGCTTGAAGTTCTGCCCTGCCCGACATTCAAAAATTGTTGAAGACTCAAAGCCGAATAGTTGACGGCCGAATAAGTTGAATGGTCTATTGAAGCATTTATGTCTCTTATCGACAACGCATTCACGGTTCCCCACGTCGGTGGAAAGATCTGAACTTCTTCCGGTAATTTCAAAGATGTGACGATCATCCATATGAATGGCATAAGCATTATCGCCGCTCCGGCAAAGGCGATGATGTAAAGTATGATTTCAAAAACTGTTCCTTTGATTTTCATAGGTACTCAACTCTTTTCTGGCCTGCTCTGAATTGTACGAGTGTGAAGACCAAAATTATGGCAAAGAGTATGTACGCGGCAGCCGAAGCAAGTCCCATCTGCTGGTTGGTGTAGAAGGTCTGGAAAATGTAATAAACTATCGTCAATCCGGAATTGTTGTAAGGACCCGGAACTGCCTGGTAGAGCACGTAAACTTCTGTGAAGACCTTAAATGCACCTATGACAGAGACTATAAGCACGAAGAATGTCATCGGTGAAAGCAAAGGCCAGGTTATGTACGTCAATTTTTGAGAATTGGTGGCACCGTCTATATCGGCCGCTTCGTAGTAAGATTTGTCTATCGATTGAAGTCCGGCAAGAAAAATTATCGCGTTGTACCCTATCGTTTTCCAGATAGACATTATGGCAATCGTCGGAATTGTCCAGACATCGCTTTTAAGCCATGCAACTGGAGAGATGCCTATAAAGGAAAGAAAGTAATTTATAAGTCCGTATTGATCGTTGTAAAGCCACTGCCAGACAAGACTTATGGCAACTATGGATGTTACAAAAGGCATGAAATAAGAAGTTCTTAAAAATGCTTTAAATAACTTCAACCTATTCAAAAACAGTGCAACCAAAAGTGCCAAAATTATATCTGCCGGCACGTAAAGAATGACGTAATAGGCCGTATTCCATATGGATTTGATGAAATCACTGCTTTCTTTGATGGCATCTAACCATTGATAAATTCCGTAATTGCTTGGAAAGGCAAATCTCAATGTCAGATAAATGGCACCGCTTATCAAAAAGAGTGTAAAGAAATGACCTGCCATTCTTGAAACGAATTCATGCTTTTTGAAAATGACAAGACCTACTGCGGCTGCTATGAAAATAAAAGTTAAGTAAGGAAGTGTGTTCATGGCTGAAAGCGTGGCTTTAAAGAAGATTAAACCGAAGATCGTGATTCCGAAAATATAAATTGCGTCTAAAATTTTAACGTGCCTTGAAATCACGATATCCACGAGAAGGTAGATGGCAAAAAGCGTTAAGATCGAAATTGATATGTAAAAGCCATCGTAAACGAGTGCTTTCAGAAACGAATAGGGCGGAGGCGTGTTTAACTCAAAAAGTTGGATGTAATTTTGAAGGCCTATGAAACTTGGATTTTTGAGATGGGCGTAATCCCAGTTAAAGAAGGACAGATAAAAAGAATATCCGACCGGCCAAAAAACGAATACCGACATTATAACAAGTGCTGGAAGAATGAAAAGATAACCGCTGATGTTTTCCCATAGACGCATCTTGTTACGCATAAGATCACTCCACCTTCACAAAATTTTGAATAAGTAGAAGATTATATCACAAATTCATTTCGTTCTGTAAAGTCTATCCCCGGCATCCCCAAGACCTGGCAAGATGTAAGCGTGATCGTTCAATTCTCTGTCAACGGAACAGGTCAAAATTTTAACGTCATCATGTTTTGATTCCACAACTTTTAAACCTTCCGGAGCTGAGACTATAGAAAGTAGGGTGATATGTTTTCCATTCCTTTCTTTTACAAGTTCTATGGCTTTAACCGCTGAATTTCCAGTTGCGAGCATGGGATCGAGTATGAAAACTTCCGTGTCGTCAAAAAACGCTGGAAATTTTGCGTAATATTCAATAGGCATTTTCGTTTCGGGATCTCTGTACATACCGGCGTAACCAACGGAAGCATTTGGAACGAGTTGAAGTACTCCGTCTAACATGCCAAGACCGGCCCTTAATATGGGAACAACCACTATATTTTTGTCGTTTATCTCGTATCCTTCGCACTCTTCAAGCGGTGTTTGAACTATCTTTTTTTTGAGTGTAAGATGACGCATTGCCTCGTAAGTCATAAGCGTGGCTATTTCTTTTATGAGTTCTCTGAATTCCTTCGGTCCTGTGGATTTATCACGTAAAATGGTCAATTTGTGAAGTATCAAAGGGTGATTGACAACCAAATGCATGTTTATACCTCCGATTCGTTGTATTTTACAATTCTGTTTTTACCTGCCAACTTCGCACGGTAAAGCGCTATATCGGCGCACTTTACAAGTTGCTCTACGTTGTTGCACTCGGGCGTCATTTCGGCAACGCCGAGAGACAGCGTGAGTTTCATCCATTTGAAGTTTTCTCTTACATTTTTTAGCATTCTTTGCGCACTTTTTATAGACTGATCAAGAGGAGTATGCGGGAAAATTGCCAGAAATTCTTCTCCGCCGTATCTGCCGATTACGTCTATCTTTCTTGTGCTCGACCTAAGGGTTTCGGCAACTTTCCTCAGAACTTCGTCACCGACATCATGACCGTATGTGTCATTGATTCTTTTGAAATCATCGATGTCGATCATCGCAACGCTCAAAAATTCTTTATACCTTCTTGATCTTTCAACTTCCTCGTACAACCTTTCGAATATGTAACGACGCGTGTAGAGGTTTGTAAGTTGATCGAGATCGGATATTTTAGATGCGATAACTTTTTCAAGTTTTAACTTGTATATTGGAACAAGAGTATCCAAAACTGCTATGATTTTATCCATATCGATCTTTGCTTTGTCGATCTGAATGAAAACCTTCCCTCCCCGTATTGAAAAATCATAAACGAATTTTTCATCGTCGGTGATCCACGAATCAATTTTCACACTTTCGTCTGTTTGATAAGATATGCCATCTTTGCCACAAACGTAACCTATTTCTTCTATTCCGGATATTCTGCAAAGTACTTTGCTCTCGACGTGCTTCGATACCTCAATTGCAAGAGATTCGATTACCTCGCCTGTTGACTCAAGATTTATCGAATAAAGGCATGAATTGGAAATATTGAGAAATTCAAGAATTCCTTCTGGATCTTTTAAACGTTTTCTTATCTCATTTGCACGATTCCTAAGGCCTAAATTTTGAGCCATGTTTGAGGCAATTTCAAGGTGAAGATCGGCGCTTTTTTGCCATCCGAACAGTTTGTAAATTTTCGCAAGTTGCTCTTCGTAAAATATGGCATTTGTGAGAAAGCCGTCTCTGTAAAGTTTTTCTCCATATTTTTTCATCATCTTCAGGACTCGCATGGATTTCAATTTTGAAAGAAAATATATGGCAAAAGGATTCTGCGGGAGTGTTATCGTCTCGACGATTTTCAAAGGATCGCTGGCAACGGCTTTTAAATACTCGCTATCATTAGATTTTGTCATTTTCAAAAATTCAAGCGCGCTTTTTTCATCGTCCATGTAAAGTGCTTTTATGAATTTCAGCATTGTCATCTCGTCGTTAGCCTTTGAATTTGAAATGTTGAGCGTGAGATCTTCGACCGTTATCCTTGATCTCAGCAGTTCAACTTCTGACTCGAAATCTACCTGCAAAGATTCTACCAGATCAAGATTTTCACGTGCCTTGCTGAAATTTCCCATCTCCACGAAATTCTGGGCCATTGCAAGGTTGATGATTTGAAAGGTCTTCCAAAGGCCTTCTTCGATGGTTGTTTTAAGAGCGGCATTAAGCCTTTCTTGTGAAGCATGTGGAGACATGTTTGAAAGTGCATATCCTATGTTCATCTCAACCAACGGAACGAGATCCTTGAAATTCTCTTCGCGTGCCATTGAAAGCGCGGTTTCAAGTTCATCTATGGCTTCTTCATTTTCATTTTTTTCGAGGTGCAAAATTCCCAAGTAATTTCTTGCCATAACCTCGACTCTTCTTGCCATCTTTTCTTTAAAATTTTCAAGAGGCCTGAGCACCTGATCGTATATCTTATCGTAATTTTCGCCGTTTTTAACGAATTGTACGTATTTTCTGCATACTTCGATGAATGATGATGTTGATTCTTCGGATAAAACCGGATCGAAGCCGTTCATCGCCATGACGATTCCAAAGTAAGCGTTTCTAAAGGCTCTTCTTCCGAGTGCGTCAGCCCTTTTGAGATCGTTCACCATGAAATCGTAATCGCCGAGCACCTTATGAAAAAAGGCCCTTGCGGATTCGAATGATTCAACGTTTCTGTCGGCTATTTTCGAAGACGTGTTGATAAACTCAAGACCCAAATATGGTTTTTCGCCTGTTTCCATAAGTGCGTGTGCTTTTAAAAGATAAAAAGCAGGTGAGGGCTTTGCCGGGATTTTCGGTGCCACATGCCATTTATCGTTTTCAAACTTCCATTTGCCTTCTCTGACGAACTTCGATATGGTAAAATTTTCGCCCTTTGAAATCTCAAAAAGTGATTTTGCGTCGCCCTCAAAAACGAAATCAGAAGTGAAAAAAGTGTTGAAGAACCAATCAAGTTCTTTTGGGGATATAACCGGAAATTCTATCTTTTTCCCGTCTTCAAAATCGAAGATCGGATCGTGAATTGCTATTACATTCAAACTTTTTTTGAATTTAACGAATGCTTTGACAAAGGTCACCATCTCAACTGAATCGCCACAATTGAAGATGTAAGTTGTATTTTCGTCGGTTTTGAAAAAAAACGCAAGGGCACTCGGATCAACAGATTCAAGATTCAGTCCTTGAATTTTGGAATTTTCTTTCAGATGATCGATTATTTCATTGATAGACGAAAAAACCCGGCCATTCAAGAATTTCGAAAAAATACCTCCATCTGATATCGGAACTTGGACAAATCCTTTTTCGGATTGCACCTTTTCAAGAAGCGGTCCGTGTCTCCAAACGCCGATTGACGGTAAAAAAATGGGAGTTGACGGCACGTCCAATTTCAGATTTTTCATGATATCGAGGATTGCAGGTATGCCTTCTTTGAAAACTTTCATGAGAAATGGAGAGGCACTTTTGAACTCCTGCGAAAATGTTCTGATTGTCGTGAAGAAAGATGATGGATTCTCTATTCTTCCGTTTACGATGTTCAATTCTTCTTTGAAAGAAGGAATGACGATGATCCTATCTTTGTTGATAAAAACATTTTCTTGTTCGACCGGACCTATTGAAATACCTTTGGTGGCACATTCGTAAACGTCCTTAAAAAACTGGAGAAATGCTTTTTCCGTTATGTGGGCCGGACGGTTTTCAAGATCTTCAAATGATAATTCTATATACCCGTCACAAAATTTGAACCCTTCAAATTTTGGAAGAGCACCGCAGTAAGAAAACTTTGCAAGCATATCTCTGTTTTCAGGCCGATCTTTTATTCTGACGGTTGCCACGTTACCGCCCCCTTAATTCAATTTATCTTCCAGTGATCGTAAAGCGCTGGGGGAATCTTTTCCACAAAATCGTGCTTGTTGCCATTTATCTCAATTCTATTACCATAATAAGGCGTCCTCGATCCGGACATCTGTCTGCATATGAAAAGATATTTCTTTGCCCTCGTTATGGCCACGTAGAAAACACGTTCCTCTTCATCTATTTTACCCTCAGTTATGGCAAAAGAAGAAGGAAAATCGCCGGGATTGACGGAGATGATAAAGACAACATCCCATTCAAGTCCTTTTGCCCTGTGAATCGTCGTAAGCGTAACGCTTTCTTCTTTGTCTCTCTCTTTTCTATCTATATCTATCTGTTCCGTTATCGCGAGATCAGTAAGGAAGTCATTTATATCGTTGTATCTGCCGGCTATTTCGATGACTCTTTTTATGTCCATTTGCCTTTCGATTCTGTCTTCAAACGTAAATGCTATGTAATCGGAGTAAAAATTTTCGAAAACATGATTCAGCACATCGTTAGGTTTATCGTCCGGTGAAACTTTTTTGAATATCTCCTCTATTTTTTCATATTTATCACCGAAACGCGATATGTGTTTTACGAAATCGATGGGATCTTTTTTAAACTCTTCATCTGATACCACCTTTTCCACGCTTTTCTTTCCGATGCCGTAAAAAAGTTGAAAGATTCTCATCCATGACAACGAATCTTTTGGATTGACAAGCACTCTCAAAAACGAAAGTGCATCTTTGACGTGCTTCGAATCTGTGAATTTAACACCGGATCGGACCGTAAAAGGTATCTTCGATTTTGAAAGTTCCATTTGGAGATCCATCGATTGACTGTGATTTCTGTAAAGGACGGCGATCTGAAAGGGAGATATGCCGGCGTTCACCAATTCATTTATCTTTTTGGAAACGAAAGCAGATTCTTCAAGAGAATCCCATGTGCTCACGACGACAGGCCTTTCAAAATTCGCCTTCACCGGCTTTAAGGTTTTTGAAAAGATGTTGTTGGGTATCATGGCGTTGACAAGATTGACTATTTCAGGCGTGCTTCTGTAATTGGTTTGGATTTTGTAGACTTTCACGTCTTTTTCTTTTGACATTTCGATTATATTTTCGTATCTGGCACCTCTGAAAGAATAAATACTCTGCGCGTCGTCTCCCACAACCATAAGGTTACCGTTAACGGAAGAGAGTTTTTTGATTATTTCGTATTGTATTTTGTTTGTGTCCTGAAATTCATCGACAAGTACCCATAGGTAATTCGATGCTTCTCTTTTTCTGACAGACTGTATATCGAGAAGGTCATTGGCGTATACGAGTAAATCATCGTAGTCCAAAGATGACTGCTCGACCTTGAGTGCTTCATATTTGTCTTTTATCTTGTTTATTCTGTCCGCGAAGGCATAGAAATAGGTAAAATCCTCATCGATCGTTTTTTCGATCGATCTTTGAGTGTTCGCGGCCATCGAGATTATCTTCAAGACAACTGAAGGAGATGGAAACTTCTCGTTTCTTTCGACATATTCGTTTATGGCATGTTTGACGATCGTCAAACTGTCTTCTTCGTCTAAAATAGAAAAATTTGGATCAAGTTTAAGTTCCGTCGCATATTTTCTCAAAAGATGATTGCAAACGTGATGAAACGTGCCTGCCATCATACCGCTAAGAGGATCTTTGGACACCTGCTGTGCCCTGTGAATCATCTCATTTGCGGCAGCCTTCGTGAAGGTTACAAGCAAAACGCGTTTGGGATCAACTCCTTTTGATATCAAATAGGCTATCTTGTGGGTTATAACCTTCGTTTTTCCAGAGCCGGGCCCCGCGATGACGATAGAAAACCCTCCTTCATCCAAGACGGCCACGCGTTGCTCGTCATCAAGACCCACGAGTGTTTCATTTGATTTTTCGATTCCATCGTAGTTTACATTGTAAATGGAGTCAAATTTTTTCAATTCTTTCGACAACTCTTTTCTTTCCAAGTACGTAAATAGACTCGAACAACCCAGGGGTTACCTTTTGACCCAAAAGTGCGATCCTTAAAATTTGGAATAACTCCTTACGAGATAAATTATTCAGCGATATATCGCGAAGAAGTTTTTCCACATTTTCCGCAGACCAATCGTCAAGAGATTGGATTTTATCTTTGAAACTCAAAAGAAATTTTTCAACTTCCTCTCCTTTTAAAATCTCTTTTGACTCTTCGTCTGCCGGAATTTCTTCAAAAAAAGGCCTTGCAAATTCTCCAAGTACCTTCAGCGTGTTTACTTTTTGCCTGCATATGTCAAAAACTGCTTTTGAATAATCAAAATCATCAAACCATTTAAGTGCACTTGGATTTTGAAGGGAAGCCCATGCTTTGAAATTGTCTATCAACTCTTCGACGCTCATCTTTCTCATATGCTGACCGTTTATCCATTCTATCTTTTTGTAATCAAAGACGGCAGGTTTGTTTGACAACGAATACAGATCGAAACTTTCGATTTTTTCAAGCGGGTTGAAGACCTCTTCGTTAACGCTCCAGCCAAGCAGTGAAAGATAATTTATGAATGCCACGTTGATTATTCCATAAGACCTGAAATAATTCACCGATGTCGCTCCATGCCTTTTGCTCAGAGGTGTTCTGTCCGGTCCTAAAATAAGCGGTATATGCATGAATTCAGGTAATTCCCATCCCAGAGATTTGTACATCATGATCTGCTTTGGCGTGTTGGTAAGATGATCCTCGCCTCTGACGACATAAGAGATTTTCATAAGGTGATCATCGACTACAACGGCAAAGTTGTAAGTCGGAAAGCCGTTTGATTTGACTATGACCATATCTTCAAAAGTAGAGTTGTCGAATTCCATATCACCCTTTGCTATATCGTGAAAATAAGTTTTTCCTGCCGGTATTTTGAAATTAACCGTTACGCTTCTTCCGTTTAATCTGTGATCATTTGCTTCATCATGTGAGTTGAACTTTTTAACGATTTCTTTGGCATTGCCTTCGTCATAAAGCGCATAATAGGCACTGCCGTTATCTATAAGTTCGCGAACGTAGATGTCATAAATGCCTTTCTCGATCCTTTCGGTTTGTCTGTAAGGGCCGTACGGACCGCCTATATCCGGACCTTCATCCCAATCGAGTTTGCACCATTTCAAATCTTCAATTATGCTGTCTTCCGATTCTTTAGAGGACCTCTCCGTATCCGTATCCTCTATTCTGAGTACGAATTTCCCCTTTGCCTTTCTTGCAAATAGCCAGCCGAAAAGTGCCGTTCTTGCACCGCCAACATGCAAAAAGCCCGTCGGACTCGGGGCAAACCTGACTCTTACTTCCATCTTTTCACCTTTTTTCACCTTTTGTACTTTATGATCTGCCTTAAAAGCATTTTCCTCTTCGAGATATCTTCATCTCTTTCAACACCTTTTGGAGGAAATCCGTCTATCACTCCCATAACGCCACGACCCTGATCCGTGATCCCGACAACAACCTGAAGAGGATTCGCGGTTGCAGCGTAAACGTTGCATACTTCTTGAAGAGATTTTATCGCGTTCATAACGCTTATCGGATAAATGCCACGCATGATGACGACAAAGATATGTCCTGCCCCTATACGTTGCGCATTTTCTATGGCAATTCCTTCAAGTTCCTCATCGTTACCATCATGACGTATGAGACAAACACCGGAGGCTTCGTTGAATGCTATTCCAAATTTTGAACTTGGAGAAACCGTCATCATAACTTCGTACAGATCTTCGATTGTCTTTATGAAATGCGTTTGTCCGACTATGATGTTGGACTCATCCGGGATGGTAAGATTTACAACTTCAAAATTGACCATACTTTACCTCCATGGTATGAAAATCGCTATCGATACTCCCAGCGCAAGGAACGGTCCGAATGGAACACGCGTTTTTCTGTTTGCCTTTCGGGTTATCAACATCGGCAAAGCAAAAATTATCGCCGCTATCGATGCTATTAAAATAGCCCAAACAAGAGAAAACGGCACAAGATAAAGGGCTAAAGCCGCAATGTATTCAACATCTCCAAATCCCATTCCCTGTTTTGAAACGAAATGAATGATCAAAAAGATACCGAAACCGATACCTGCGCTTATCAAAGACAAAAGCACCTGACCGTTGGCAATTGCCCACAAAACCCCGCCAACTGCCGTCATTATAACCGCAAAATCGGGAATCATCATTGTTTGGAGATCTATGGCAGTTACAATTATACCACCAGAGAAAAGAATCCACAAAGCAAGCATGTTCCAGATGTTTGATGTGAGAAAAACTGCCAGCAGGAACAAAGCAGCGGTACTTCCTTCAATCACAGGATATATCGGGGAAATTTTGGATCCACAATATCTGCATTTTCCACCGAGTATTAGATAACTCAAAATTGGAATGTTGTCTTTCCACGCCAATTGGTGATTACACACGGGACAAAAAGACCTTTTAGGATTGACCAAAGAAATTCCCTTTGGAACTCTGTAAATCAAAACGTTGTAAAAACTTCCGAGCACAAGTCCAAAGATGATGCCTATGGCACTGAATATCAGTGTATTCCACACAGATTAAGTTCCTCTGGGCTCAGATTCGTCTCAAAAAGTTCTTTTTTGCCATAAAAATACCAGTCTTTTTGATTTTTAAATTCGTTCAATATCCTTTTGGCTTCATCGTAACGTCCGGTCTTTGCGTAAGGAACAACCAGAAGTATTTTGAAATGCGAGTCTATTGGATATTTTTGAACATGTTCTTCAACAACCTTTATGACTTCATCGTATCTTTCATTTTTAAAGAGTACTTTTGCCCATGATTCTATGTCTCCGGGGTAATAAGGCATCATCTTCAATATCTGATCTTCGTAATCTTTTGCCACGTCATATTCTCCGAGTTGATTGTAAAGATCCATCAATTCGTATCGTGCAAGAATTGTTTTCTTATCCTCACTCACAAATCTTTTCAATATGTCAATGGCACTTCCTATTTTTCCCATTTTTCTGTAAGCATCCGCTATCATGAAGTACGCAAATTTATCGTAAGGAGTGTATTCAAGTTCTTTTTCCCATTCTTCAATTGCCATTTCGTAATCTTCAAGGTTGTAATAAGCCTGACCCAGTTCTGAATAAGCCTCGGCAAGAGTCGGATCTATCTCTATGGCGGTTTTAAGAAGGGCGATGCCTTCTTCCTGATCACCTTTCTCTATCAAAAATGTTCCTTTGAGTTCATAAGCCTTCGCGTACATGGGCCAGGTTTCAATAACGAAATCCATCAATTTTATGGCTTCGTCAAGTTCTTCCGATTCCGATTCATCCTGGGCCAATTCGTATAAACCGTCCGGGACGGCATTTTTAAGTTCGAAAAGGTTAAGATTTAATTCTTTGAAATAACTTTTCATCTCTTGAGTGGAGATTGGAAGAAAAAGCGACCCGGAAATTTTGCCTGTTTTCTTCTCAATACTCTGTAACTTATGAATTCTCTCGATGTGCTCTTTGTGAACGCTTACATCTGCGGCAAATGTTTCCCATGTACCTTCGTAAAGCAGATCCCTTAGTAAAAAGAAAAACGGATCGTAAAAATCGATCCCGTATTCGTGGTTTTCTATCTCTAAGATCAAAAGATTGTCCTTCATACAGATCACGCCTCCTCCATTTCCAAAAATTTAAGCCTTCATTACTTATTCATGCTTATTATACACTGAGTTTTACCTTCCGTCAACATTGTAAATAGACTTGCATTGTCTGTTGAATTTTTGCTCTCCGCCGCCGTCCGTCATTCCAGTCGAAGAACTGGAATCGCCTTTTGTCTTTGGCTGCTTACTCGTTACCGATTACGCGTTACTGTTTTTTCTACGTGCCACCCGCTACGAGCCACGTGCTTGTTTTTACTGCTCACTGATCACGCGTCACCCGTCACTGTTTTGTTTTTGCCATATGCCATTTGCTATATGCTGCTTTTTTAATCCCTTTTCCCTGTTTTCTTGTTGTATGATATACTAAGATATGAAAAAGGAGTTGATCTTTTTGAATGTCATGGCATTCGATACATCGGGAAGATGGCTAACGATTGCGCTTGGATTGAATGATGATGTCGTATTTCTTCAATCTCTTTCAAAATCAAGGCAATCAGATACACTTGTCAAAGATTTGGACAATTTGTTAGGATCAAATGGCATATCTATTTCCGATATAAATTTGATTGGTTGCGTTATAGGGCCGGGTAATTTTACCGGCTTAAGAAGTGGGATTGCGGTTGCAAAGGCAATATCTTTTTCCCTTTCAATTCCCATAGTAGGTTTAAAATATTTTGAATGTTTCGAGTCGAATGATCCGGTAACGCTGATCAGAAAGGCACGAAAAGATTGGTGGTACGTGTCAAGATTCGATGGGGACAGTTGGTCTTCGGAAATGGTTCCTACCGAAGCGCTTTATCAATTAAGCGGGAAGATCGTGTCCGAAGAAGAAATAGATGGTATTTCTTCGTATATAACCGATGCCCCTTTAATTTCGGGATATTCACTTGTTCAAAGCACCATAAAGTCATTTGACAGATCGGAGAAAATTTACGATCATGTAAGTGTTAAACCATTTTACCTTCAAAAACCCATTGCCCAGCAAATTGTAGAGGAGAAGAAATGAAATACGATGCTAAAAAGGTTTTGAGAAATTTAAAAGAAAAAATGATAGAAGAACAGATAAAAACCATATCGGCCGATCTTGATTCTTCCAACAGTTTAACCGTTGCCGTTGCTTTAAGTGAATTGAAAAGGTTAAAAGACAGGTGGCACGTTCAGGAAGCAATAAAAGCACTTTCATCGACCGGAGATGCAGCCGTTATATCTGCGATAAAATATCTGTCTTCTATAGAATATCCACTTTCTTTTAAAGAAATAGATCATCTGGTGAAAAAAAGCGAGAGGATAAGAAAAGAAGTTGTAACTCTTTCACAGTACATGACACCCGAAGACGGATGCAAGTTGCTCTCTTTGCTGCTTGAAGATCGATCTTCTGCAGTCAAAATTCAATCTTTGAAGCAACTCGAAAAGGTTCAATGTGATGAAAGTGTTCAAAAAGCAAAGAAATTTCTTGAAGATGAAGATCCGAAAGTGAAAGTTGAATCTATAAAAGTGCTGCTGAATTTGGGCGAAAATGTTGATGAAAAGATCGTTACCGAAATAATTGAGAATACAAAATTGCCTTTTGAAATCAGAACGGCGGCTTTAAAGATTTTTGTCATGCATTTCAAAGACCCTTTGCCACTTCTCAAAAAAATGGCTGAATCGACTTATTCAAAGATGAATTCAGTTGCAATTTCTCTGATGGGAAAATTTCCTTGCGATGAAGTTTGGAAAAGTTTGGAAACGGTCATTTTAAATGATTCTCTTCCGTCTGAAACAATTCAATCGGCGCTTAAAAGCGCTTCCAACACGTGCAGGGAACGTAAAGAACTTGAAGAAATGGCCATTAAATATGTGAATTATCCTTCTAAATCGTTGAAAATAACGGCTTTAAGGGTACTTATGGGTGTCGAAAGCCAAAATGTGGAAGGCATAATAGAAGAATTCCTTGAAGGAAAAGACAGAAATTTGAAGTTGTCGGTCGTGCCTTTCGTCGAAGAATATCCATCAAAAAATAACGTAGAAGTACTTCTCGAATCTCTTGAAGATGATGATGAAGAGATGATGGAAAAATCTCTTAAGGTGCTTGGAAGATTGAAGACAAAAGATGAAAGAATAAGAAATGGCCTTTTCGATCACACGGTTGGCGTCAGAATTCAATCTTTGAAGGCACTTGTTTCATCCGGCGATATCGGTTTGGAAGAGTTAATGGAATTTGTGAGATCTGTCTCTGAACCATTTGAGATTAAAATTGAAGCGTTGAATGGAATAGCAAAAATTGCACCCCAAAGATTGGAGGAGTTATTATGAAAACGTTGATGGTAACAAGCGGAAAGGGTGGCGTTGGCAAGTCAACGATCGCTGTCAACATCGCCGTTGAAATGGCTCTCAGCGGTTACAACGTTGGTCTTATAGATGTTGACATTCATGGTCCGACCGATCACATAATACTTGGAGTGGAACCGGAAATCATGACTGACGGAACACATTTCATTCCGATGGAAATAGGCGGTCTTAAATTCATGACCATCGCGTCGGGAGTTGGAGAAGACAAAGCAGTCATATGGCGCGGACCTCTAAAAGCGAAGTTGATAGATCAATTCATAAAAGATACAGAATGGGGAGATCTTGATTACATGGTGATGGATTTTCCACCCGGCAGTGGAGATGAACCACTTGAAGTTTTGAGCGTTTACAACAACAAAATAGACGGAGCCATAGTTGTCACGACCCCGCAAAAAGTGGCCTTGGGCGATGTGGAAAAAGTTATAAATTTTCTAAAAAAGATGAATGTGCCTATAATGGGCATCTGGGAAAATATGTCTTACTACGTTTGCAAGTATTGTGGCAAAAAACATTTTCTCTTCGGTCACGGTACCGATGATCTTGCTCAGAAAACGGGTGTGGATATAACGGCAAGAATTCCTTTGATCGAAGAAATAGGTCAGGATACGGGAATTTCAAAGTTGTTTCTGACAAGAAGTGAAGGAGAGTTAAGGATAGAATTTGGTAAATACGTCGATGAGGTTATGAAAAAATTGGGATAGAGAAAGGAAGAGATTCCTATGCTTGTAAAGCCTTTCGGTGGGTTGGAAGCGAAGAGTACAGAAGTAGAAAGGATGAACTGTCCTCCTTACGATGTGGTTAATCTGGAAGAGGCAAAAAAATTTTCGGCGGATACTCATTCTTTCATGCGCATAGTAAGACCAGATTCAATAGCAAAAGGTGGCGAAGACATTTACGAAATTGCGGCCAAAGAACTCAACAGGTTCATCGATGAAAAATTATTTATCAAAAACGAAAAGCCATCTTTTTACATCTACTCGCAGAAAATGCTTTCTCATGTTCAGACAGGGCTCGTTGCATGTGTACCTGCAAGCGCATACCCCGAACACATAAAAAGACATGAATTGACACGGAAAGAAAAAGAAGATGAAAGGATGAAACACATTTTAGCAACCCGCGCTCATACCGAACATGTCTTCTTGATGTACAGATCGCAAAAAGAGATAAAGAAATTGATGAGGATCGATCTTGGGAAACATCTTTACAATTTCAAAACAGAAAACCCGGATACAACCCATAACATTTATCGAATTGAAGACGACGCTCTCATCCAGGATATAACCCATGCGTTCCAAAATGTTGATACTTTTTACATAGCCGACGGCCATCACAGGGCATCTGCATCCGTCAGAGTGGCAGCCGAGATGGGTGGCACCGGAGAGTGGAATTACTTCATGGCGACGATCTTTCCGCACGATGAACTTCAAATTCTGGGATACCATCGGATCGTCAAAAGCATCGACGGCAGTGAATCCAATTTTTTAAGAAAGATAAAAGATGCGGGTTTTGATATCAAAAAGACGTACAACAAACCTCCTGAACTTTCCAAACACACGATCGGAATGTACATGGAAGGTGAATGGTACAGCCTAAAAGCGATGGATGTCGACGATTCAGATCTGATAAATGCACTTGATGTTTCAATACTTCAAGAAAGGATTTTAAACAACATTCTTGGCATAAAAGATCCAAGGACAGATCCCAAACTTGATTTCGTTGGAGGAGTTAATGGTTTTGAAGATTTGAAAAAAGCCGTCGACGCGAAAGCATACAAAGTCGCTTTTTACATGTATCCGACAGAAGTTGAAAGCGTTATGGAAGTTGCGGATAAAAATATGATAATGCCTCCAAAGTCAACATGGTTTGAACCGAAATTAAGAAGCGGTTTTCTCGTTCATACCTTTTAAGAGGTGATCGGAATAAAAGAATTGACGCAACGTCAAAGGGAGATATACGAATTCATAAAAGATTTTCATGATAAAATGGGATATCCTCCCACTATAAGGGAGATATCCGAACATTTCGGTTTCTCCTCTCCAACGGGAGCACTTGTACATGTAGAAGCCATTGAGAAGAAAGGTTACATAAAAAGAGATCACGCATCGCGCGGCATAAAGGTCGTGGCAAAGAGCCCTTTTGACGTGACCTTTGCCGAGTTGATAGGAAAGATGGATAAAAGTGGTAAAATTGTTAAAAGCGGGGAGCAAACTCATATTCCAGTTCCTTCCAACGAGAAACAACTGTTATCCGTTGAATCTCTTGTGGATATTCCTGAGTTCGGAATTTTTAAAGGAGATTACGTTGTTTTCGTACCCGGAAGGTCGAGCAAAGGTCTTGTATTGCTTAAAAAAGGTGAAGAGCACGTAGTTGGTATTTTAAAAAAAGAAAAGTTGGAAAATTTAACCGGAGAAGAAATAAACGGTTTTGATTTAGAATTCGCTTTTTATGGCGTTTTAAGAATTCCAAGCCATGATAAAAAGATAACGGGGTGATTTTTTGAACGTAAATTACGCTTTTTTTGAAAAGACGGATGGATCGTTCGAATCTTTTCAAAAGAAACTTGTTCAGTTTGGCATAAAAATTTACACTGCCGGAGATTTCGATGATATGTTCGATCTTAACGTTGAAATCAAAAAATCCGGCGAGAGTGATTTTAAAGGTATAGACCTTGTTGTACTCGAAATGCCCGGAGAAAATCAGAAACTTGAAGAAAGTTACATCCTTAACTCCATAGAGCCATGGAAAATAGCGGCCGTTTATTCGTGCGTTAAAAATTACAGAAATTCCGTTATCGTCATCGACCCAGATGATTTTGACAAAATAATAGAATCTCTTGAAGAATGCGGAGACGTTACACTTCAGGACAGAAGGATGTTTTCTTTAAAAGCCCTAT
The DNA here is from genome assembly GCF_049965695.1 of Athalassotoga sp. Lineage (NCBI taxonomy): Bacteria > Thermotogati > Thermotogota > Thermotogae > Mesoaciditogales > Mesoaciditogaceae > Athalassotoga > Athalassotoga sp. The sequence continues at coordinate 63,848 of NZ_JBMFWB010000007.1, forward strand.
ACAGACTTTTGAGGTATAACTCTTCCATTCACAGAGAAATGAGCGAACTTTTCGCATCTGAAAAATTTGAGACGCTTATTCTTGAAGAAAAGAGTCCTTTGAGATACGGAGAAAATCCCCAGCAACTTGCATATCTGACGAAGATAGCAAAAACGAATGCTTTTTTTGATCCTTTCGATGAAGATACACTTGCCGGTTTGAGTTATAACAACATCGTTGACATCCATCTTGCGCTTTCGCTTTTGAAATATTTGAATGATAGTTTTGCAGTTCGTGTTCACCATGGGATAATAGTTGACGTGAGAAAAAAACACTTTGATTTCAAATCATCAAGAGGCGTGCTGGCGGCGAACTTCATCAATGATGAACTGATAGAAGGTTTGAAAGGCAACGATCTCGATATCGTTATGCTTCCAGAAATGCCGGATCTTTCGAAGTCAGGAATTCGAAAATTTATAAAGATAAAAGAGATACCATCTGTTGAAGTTGAAAAAGAATACAGATTCATGGACGGAAATTTTCTTATTCAAACTCCGGACGATCTTTCAAACATGAAGTTTCTTTCTGACGAATTTGATGTTCAATACAAATTTGCCAACATCGTTGCGGCACTTTCAAGATCAATGGCTTGCTGCATTTTTAGAGATTACGAGTTGATGTCGATCAGTGCAGGCCAGGCCGAGCAAATTGACGCGCTTGAAACAACTTTACGAAAGGCCGAAAAAAAATCGATGAATTTGGATGGATCTGTATGTGCCTTTGATGGGCCTATAAAAGACATCGAAGTTGTAAATCATGTGATCGGCACGGGAATAAAAACCATCATAGAACCCGGAGGGGTTAAAGAAGACAGAATTGTAAAAAAGCAACTCGAAGAAAATGGCATAGAACTAATATTTTCGGGAAGAAGAAGATACAAGATATCGTGACATGCTCCCACCACTTATAGAAGTGGAAGAATTCTTTCTCGAAATTTCACATTTAAAGTTCGTCGGGCATAAGATATTGTATTTTTGGCATTTTATGAGTATAATAGTAAATTGTAGATAAATGAAAGGGAGGAATTAAATTGAGTTTTCTTTTCCTTTTTGTCATGATAATTGATCTTGTGATATCGGTTGCGCTTATCTGGGTTGTCATGATGAAGATGTCAAAGCATGGTGGGCTCGGAGGCGCTTTCGGGTCGGGATCGCTGTACACCGTATTTGGACGTGAAAAAGGCCTTGACACACTTGCAAAAGTTACAATCGTACTCGCCGTTGCGTTCATGGTGATGAGTGTTATAACGGCTTACGTTTTAACTTTGAAATAAGGAGATTTTAAATTGTCTCCTGAAGATCAACTCAGAATTTTGAAAGAAAACACAGAAGACCTTATAGAAGAAGGAGAACTTCTGGAAAGACTAAAAACAGGACGAACTTTAAGAATTAAACTTGGCGTTGATCCATCAAGACCTGATCTTCACTTGGGACATGCCGTTGTTTTAAGAAAACTCAGACAATTTCAGGATTTGGGTCATACCGTTGTCTTGATAATAGGAGATTTCACTGCCCGAATAGGAGATCCATCCGGAAGATCTAAAACGAGGCCGATGCTTTCTGCCGAAGAGACAAAATACAACGCGATAAGTTATCAGGAACAGGCCTTTAAAATTCTTGACAGAAGCAAAACTGAATTGAGGTTTAATTCTGAATGGCTTGATCCTTTAAAATTCGAAGATGTCATAAGACTTACGTCGAAGTACACGGTTGCAAGGATGCTTGAAAGAGATGATTTTGAAAAAAGATACAAGGCGGGAGAGCCGATAAGCATAGTTGAATTGCTTTACCCAATAGCGCAGGCTTACGATTCTGTTGCCGTCAAATCCGATGTTGAAATGGGCGGGACGGATCAAAAATTCAACTTACTCGTTGGAAGAAAATATCAAGAAGAGTTCGGACAACCTCCCCAAATAGTCTTGACGATGCCAATCATCGAAGGCACGGATGGAACTTTGAAAATGTCGAAAAGTTACGGAAATTACATTGGCCTGACCGATCCGCCCGATGATGTGTATGGTAAGATCATGTCAATACCGGACTCTTTGATGTTCAAATATGCAAAACTCCTTACGAATTTGGACGTTGAAAGGTCAAAAAAAGATGTAGAGTCTTCAAAACTTCATCCTATGGATTTCAAGAAAAGTCTTGCCTTTGAAATCGTAAAATGGCTTTATTCAGAAGCAGACGCTGAAAATGCTCAAGATAAGTTCGTAACCACGTTTTCAAAAAAAGAAATTCCAGATGACGTTCCAGAAATAGTTGCCGTTAACGGCATAAAATTAACGCAATTTTTGAAAGACATAAAGGCGGCAGATTCAACGAGTGAGGCAAAGCGATTAATAACACAAAACGGAGTTAAAATAAATCAAGACACTGTGGAGGATGTCATGATGATGACTAACTTTAAGAACGGAGACATTCTTAAGGTTGGAAAAAGAAAAATGTACAGAATCATTTTGAGATCTTGAATTCTTTATGTTTGAGTGGTATAATTTTTAAAAATTGTGTCTTTTTAAAATACGGGGAATTGTGTTTTGCCCCGATGTGAGATATAAATTGTGTCAAAAAAGCAAAGGAGGATGGTCAAGAATGCGAAAGACCCTGATCGTAAGTATAGTTATCGTTGCTGTCATTTTGATGGGTTCATTGGTTATGGCGACGACTTTCACAGATGTGCCTGCTACAAGTGTTTACGCAACTCCCGTGAATGTTGTAACCAATGATAACGTCATGACGGGCATTAACGGCCTTTTCCAGGGTTCACAAACGGTAGACAGGTACACGTTGGCTCAGGTTGCTTACAACCTCATCAATTACCTCGAGCAAAATCCATCTTTAGCAAAGGCAAGCGATCTTCAAGCGTTACAAACAGTTGTTAACACGCTTAAAGATAACTTGACTTCGACAAACTCCATAGTGGTGACTCTTGAAAATCAGGTTGCCATTTTAACAACAGTTGTTGAACAACTCAAAGAGGCAACGGCAGCGGCTTCTGCAACGGCTAACAAGGCACTTGTTCTTGCCAACGTTAACAATCAGATGATAGCCAACATGAATAAAGAGATCGCCGGTTTAACGCAGCAAGTTAACGGCCTTCAAACTTCTTTGGCAGAATTCAAAACCGAGGTTGCTTCGACGACTAACAGATTAACTCAGATGATAAACGACAATGCAACTTTCCTTTACAAGAAAATCGATCTTGTAAATCAGCAGGTTACGAAGAACACAACTGCCATAGCGTCTCTTACGGCTCAATTGAATGATTTAAGTTCAAAAGAGGCAAACGATATTCAGGTGCTTACAACTCAACTTACCACCACAAGAAACTATTTGGATAACCAGATAAGTTTCTTGAAAAATGATTTGAACAACACCAGAACAGAACTCACAAACCAAATAAACAATACCAAGACGACTCTTGAAAGCGAAATAAACACTGTTAACAACAAAGCCACAACGGCAACATGGATAGGCGCTGCCGGAGTAGCGGTTGGTGCGGCTACACTTGGAATATTACTCTATTTCATTTGGGATTACTGGTATCCAAACTATTGATTTTGATATAACTCCTTCCTGACGGGCGAGCATCAGGTAAAAAGTGGAGGTGGTAGTGAAAGTGTACGATGATGATTTCAGAAGTAAGTGCTTATCTCATTTTTTCAAAATTCTTTTAGAAGGGGGCTTTAAAGCATGAAAAAGGTATTAGTTTTGTCGGTAGTTGCGATCGCAATATTTGCGGTTGCGTCATTTGCATCCTTAAGTTTCTCCGGAAGCGGTTCCGTAAACTGGAATATTTATCCGTTCCAGACCACATGTGTGTCTGTTTCGCCATCTTTGAGCGTTAGCGCGGCGGGAACGGATTACGCTTTCAGCGCTACACTTGCTCCATCTTGGAGTCTTTCTGATTTCTACCTCACGATTCCTTTGATGACAAATCTTTCTCTCGTGACAGGTTACAATGGTCCAAATTTCGGCGAGACAGTTTTTGGTGGAAGCAATGTTAATACAACAGGAGCAGTAAATTTTGGGAATACAAGCTCTTACAACTTTACAGGATTGAAGTATAATTCTTCGTCTTTTAATCTTTATGCCGAAACTACTGGATTAAGTGCTACTTCGTCTCTTGTGGGTTTACTTGGTGATGCTACTGTTGGTCCTGCACATCTCTACGGCGGAATGACCTCATTGTTAGGGAATTTTAGCGGTGCAACTTACTACGCTGGAGCGAATGTCGGAGTTGGCCCGGCAAACCTCTTTGGCTTGCTTACGTATGCTTCCAACACGCCTTCTTACACAGTTGGCGCTGCTGCAAATATGGGATCCAATCAACTCGGTGCGGAATATTCAAGTTCAAACAATGTAACCGCATGGTTTGATCTCGGAAGCAACAACGAAGTCAATGTGGCCTTCACGAATATGCAGTTCTCTTCTCTCGGACTCACCGCGAATAATCTCTTCACAGTCATGGGAGCGACCGGAAGCCTTAGCGCCTCTTACAGCCCATCTGTATGGTCAGCCTCTGTAACGCTTACTGGCAATGTTCCTAACACGAAGGGCAATGTAACATGGTCACTCAATCCTGCCTACAACTCGAGCACAGGCTTTGCACTTACATCTTCTTTCTCAGTTAGCGCATTCTAAAGATAATATAAGAAAATCCCCGGCAATAAGCCGGGGATTTTGTTTGTAAATTAAGATATATCCATCACATATCATCTTTGATCCTTTCACTTTGCAACACTTACAGTTACAACATTTTGCGTCATTTGGGAGTAACTTCCAAGTTCCAATTTTGCTTCGACATAAACCGTTACGGTGTCATTATCATTTTTGACAGTCTTCCAGATCCTGGATGGAATATTTCCGCTAACTGTGTAAGATGAAGAATCTGGCATGACAAATTGGAGACCTTTGATAACCAATCCATCGTAGATAGTTGGTAAATGGTTTGTTATTATGGCTGTTACATTGTTAAATGCTCCTGTGTTCAAAGGATAGTATTTGACATCGAAATATCCCGGGAAAAACACCTGCGTGTAAACCTGTTTACCATAGACTGTAACAAGTACAAAATGGTAAAATCCCCCATCTTGCGGCGCCTGATAAAGTGGCGCACCTGCTCCTCCTGTGATAATGTACGTTATTCCATCAAAATCTGCTTTCCAGTAAAGATGTTCATGCCCTTCGAACACTATCCTTATGTTGTGATACTTCTGATTGTAAGAGTTGAACAATTCTTCCACTTTTTGTGCCATTGCTTTGTCTGTCCATGCCGTATCCGTTGGATCACCATATTCATGAAGCGGTTTGTGCATGAAGATAAAAATATTGTCGGCAGAAGTCGCAGATTCAAGATCTTTGACGAGCTAATCATATTGGGCTTGAGTAAAATCCCCATTCGGAGAGTTCACATTTGTATCGAGCACTATGAAATGACTTGTGTCATAATTAAACGAGTAGTAAAGAGGCCTATGTAATAACAATTCATAATCCGTTTGACCATTTTCTCCTGCCACATCATGATTGCCGACGGTGGTATAAAATGGCATATCAAAAATCTTTGTGACGTTCAAAAAATCTATATATTGTTGCCACGTCTGTTCGGTATTTGCATCGTACCCATGGACAAGATCACCGGTATCGATGACAAAAGACGGGTGTATCCATTCAACGTCCTGAACTATTTGTCTGAATACGGCTGGCTGAGGCTCTTCATTGTTGTAAGGTCTGTTATCACCGAAAACGATGAATCTAAAAGTCTCCGTCCCAAAGATAAAAAGAGCAAAAGAAATAAGAAAGATCAGTGAGATGAAAAATACCCTCTTATCCATTTTGATTCATCTCACTTTCCAGAAAGCCATGCAAGAATATTCAAGGTAAACTGTGCGTTATCATATCCTTTCGTTGTCCAGTCGTAGTTTGAATATATCGCCGTTCCAAATCCGACAAGTCTGCCTTTTCCTATGATCTGTGCCGCTCCAACCGGGAACGGTGGTTGCCAGTAAGAATATGTTTGAGAATCCGTGTCTGCTTGTTTTGCCATAGGAGAGGTCTGGGCGATGATGTAGACTCCATTTCCGCTCTGTAATGGATTATTGCCAGGTGCCGCAAGGGAGCATCCACTGTAAAATTTAATAACGCTTATGCCATTTACAATGTTAAAAGGAGTTTGTGGGAAATCGCTAATTTTGACTTCCCAAACGTCTCCGTAATTAGAAGAACCATCTTCGACTTCGTCTGGGTTGAAAACAAATCCCGCATTTAATGACCCGAGCAATTTGTTCAAGACATCAAAATGACCTGCTTTTTTGTAATTCGATTCGGCAGTTAGAAAAATTCCACCACCATCCTGCACAAAGTTAACTATTGCGTTTATTTCCGAATCAGAAAGAGATTTGGGATTCGCAAGCAGGAGTATCTTCCCTTGGCTTAAAAGTTGAGGCGTAATTTCAGATGTGGAAAATATAATGTTGTAGCCGGAAGATTCAAGATTTTTGACCATATCCGTCAATTTTGATTGAGCGTACTGGTCTGAATGCCCTTCATCAATTATGACATTGACCGTTGAAAATGCCATCATTCCAAAAACGAGTAAAGCGATAAGAATCAAATAAAACTTTTTCATAAAATACCTCCTCCTTTTTGATGAAATAGCAGAGTATTATATCACCATCGAAAATTAGTGTAAAATAAGCAAATGGTCTCGCAAAAACAATTTATGTCTAAAGTACGCATGCTTTTCAAATCTCAAATCAAGAAAGTTATTTGCAGATTAACAATGATATACGTAGATAATCTTTGAAAATTTTTAAATAAACAATTTAATCATGTTTTTTATTCAAAAATCATTTTAAATAACCATTAAATGATTTAAACACAACTTGACATCGCACCACGGGTCTACCCTAAAGTCGTTTTAGGATATTTCACATTTAAAGTTGATCAAGTATATAATAAATCGTAAATGGTATTTCTCAAAATGAAGGTGATGACTTGACAAAGGTTGTTAAAATCGGAAATGTGCTTGTTGGCGGCGGAAATCCTGTCGCTGTTCAATCTATGACCAACACGGATACAAAAAACGTTACTGCCACAGTTGAACAGATAAAAAATCTGGAATCGGCAGGATGTAAAATAGCAAGGATCAGCGTTTATGACGAAGCATGCGTCGAATCTTTGAAAGCCATAAAGTCTCTTGTGAAAATACCGATAGTTGCCGATGTACATTTTGATTACAAAATAGCGATAGGATCGATTCTTGCAGGAGTTGATAAGGTAAGGATAAATCCTGGAAACATAGGCGCGAGGTGGAAGGTTGAAGAAGTTGCACGTGTTGCAAAAGATCACGGTGTTCCGATAAGGGTCGGCGCGAATGCCGGTTCAATAGATGAGTCTTACATTAAGAAATTTGACAATCCCGTTGATGCGCTTGTCCAGAGTGCCATAGATGAAGTCAACACGCTTGAGTCAGTTGGATTCGGTGATATAGTGGTGGCCGTTAAGTCTTCCGATCCAATTGAAACTATTGTTGCAAATGAAAAATTGTCCAAGATGACTTCTCATCCGCTGCATATCGGAGTGACCGAAGCCGGTATTTATGAAGATGCAATCGTTAAATCGGCCTTTGCGCTTGGGCATTTGCTTTACGAAGGGATTGGTGATACGATAAGGGTTTCAATCGCGGGCAATCCGGTTGAGGAAATAGGAATTGCTTATTCCATACTTCAAAGTGTAAATGCCTTTGATGGCCCTGAAATCATCGCCTGTCCGACTTGTGCACGTACCGAGATAAACGTTGAGGAACTGGCAAGAGAGGTGAAAAAATCGCTTGCAAATGTTAGAGGTAAGATAAAAGTTGCGGTTATGGGATGTGTTGTCAACGGACTTGGAGAGGCAAAAGGTGCGGATGTGGCCGTCTTTGGTACCAAAGGCGGCGGTGTGATTTACATGGATGGTAAAATGGTATCAACAGTCAGCAGGGAAGAAATTCTTCCCGTCCTTAAAAATATTGTGCTTGAATATCTGAAAGGAGAGAAAAAGTTTGAAAACGATAAAGCACGTAAGTGAAATGGTTGAGATCTCAAAAAATTATGCCGGTAAAAGCGTGGGTTTCGTTCCAACGATGGGGGCGCTTCATGCAGGCCATCTTTCCCTCGTAAAAGAGGCAAGAAAGCATAACGATATCGTTGTCGTAAGCATTTTCGTGAATCCTGCCCAGTTTGGTCTGAGGGAAGATTTCGGTGCGTATCCGAGAGTGCTTGATAAAGATCAAGCGTTGCTTGATCGCGAAAATGTCGATTACATCTTCGCTCCTGAATCTTCGGAGATGTATCCCGAAGGCTTTTCTACATCGATTCATGTTGCGAATTTGACGGATTATCTTTGTGGCTATTACAGGCCAGGTCATTTCGACGGCGTTGCGCTGGTGGTGAATAAACTTTTGAACATGGTAAAACCCACCCGTGCTTACTTTGGGCAGAAGGATGCTCAGCAATTCAGGATGCTTAAAAGGATGGTCGGTGATTTGAACATGAGCGTTGAGATGATCGAAATGCCCATAGTCAGAGAACCGGATGGCCTTGCTTTGAGTTCAAGGAACATGTATCTTTCTTCGGAAGAAAGAAAAGTGGCTCCGATGCTTCATCAGGCGATAAAATACACCGTCGATCAGATAAAGTCAGGAAGAAGGGACGCTTACAAGATAAAAAGAGAGGCCATAAACAAATTAAGGGTTTATCCGGAAATAAAAGTCCAATATTTTGAAATCGTAGATGAAGAAAAACTCATACCAATCTCGAAGATCACATCTAAAGTGATAGTGGCCGCCGCAATATACCTTGGGAAAACGAGACTTATAGACAACGAAATCGTTGATGTTTGAGGAAATGCCATGGGAAAGATAAAAGTTGTAACGGACAATTCGTGCGATTTACCTTCGGAGTGGTTCAAGGCAAATGACGTTGAAGTTATCAATTTGAAAACACTTGTCGATGGGGAGATCAAAGAATTAACAACACAACAGATGTTTGAAGAGGTAAAAAGGGGTAAAAAGGTAACAACTTCTCAACCCAATCCGGATGAATTTGAAAAAATGTACGAGAAAATTCTTAAAACATACGATGGCATTCTTTCAATTCACATATCATCGAAGTTGAGCGGTACCTACAACAGTGCGACATTGGCAGCCCAAAAATTCAAAGGAAAAGTTGAAACGGTAGACTCACTTACGACAACCTCCGCGCTTGGCGCTGTGGTTGCAAAAGGTGTTGAACTTTCAAAAATGGGCGATTTAAGAAAAAGCGCCGAAGAATTGAGAAAACTTTCTTTAACTGTAAAAACGATCTTTGGCGTTCAAACCGTTGAAAATCTTGTAAGAGGCGGAAGAGCACACCTTATAGCCGGCAAACTCGTTACTTTGCTCAACGTGAAGCCTGTTTTGAAAGGAGAAGACGGAGAAATCAAATTTCACAAGATCGTGTTAGGCTTTCAAAGAGTTCTGAGAGAAATTGTCAATTACGTCGAATCGTATGAGGTGATGAATAAAAAAATTTACATAGCGCATGTTAATGCACAGCAAAGTGTGGATTACCTGATATCAAAACTCGGAAATGATTATACTTTTACCGTTAGCCCGACAAGCCCCGCAATAACTTTAAACGCCGGCGAAGGTGCCGTTCTTGTTGGCTTTTTGATTAAATGAACTTAAAGTATGTTATAATTATTCCGTGAAAGAAAAAAGCGATGAAATTTACGTCGATTTCTTTGATTTACTGATAATTTTGGCGATTAACTTCCCGATCTTTTTACTTCTTGCGATCTTCAAATATTTGGGCTGGGTTTCTGACACACTCTCTGCCTTTCTTCTGATACTGCTTTCTGTCTTAACTGTGTGGGGCTTTCATTTGATTTTGAAACAAAAAGGATATGGAATTGGTTCGTGGTTTAGAATTTCTTCTTTTGGACCCGACCTTATATGGAGTGTTATAGTTTTTCCCGGTATTTTTGGCGTTTACCTTGTGATGAGTTTTTTAACCGCTTTTATATGGGATGAACCCATATTTTCGAAGATGAGCATGAACCCCAATGCATTTGTGGCTGTCATATCATTAGGATTGTTTTTTCCGGTTGTCGAAGAGGTGATCTTCAGAGGAGCAATTTATGGATATCTGAAACATTTCTTTTCTCCAGAATTTGCCATAATTTTGACCTCAGTAGCCTTTGCAGTTGTGCATCCTTTTCAAGATTGGATGAAACTTTTTGTTTTCGGAATGCTGTTAAATTTGCTATACTATAAGAGAGGAACCCTGACGGTAAGTTCGACGGTTCATGTGATGGTTAACCTGATTTATCTTTCCATTGCTTACTTGCCGAGGGTTTGAAAGAGGGTGATTTATCTATGTTCAATAAATTTTCAAAACGTGCAGCCCAGGTTTTTGTGGCTGCTCAAGATGAAGCAAGGGCTCTTGGACATTCTTACGTCGGAACGGAACATTTGCTGTTGGGCGTTATGAAATCGGCAAATGGCGAGGCTTACAATGTTCTAAGGGAACATGGCCTGGATTATGCATCTTTAAAACAGGAAATCATAGCCGTTGTAGGTGCTGGAATTCCAAGAGAGAATGTCTCTTCGCCCCAGATGACGCCGAGGGCAAGGAAGATAATAGAACTCGCCTACGAAGAGGCTCAACTTTTGGGACAAAATTACATATCGACAGAACATATATTGCTTGCAATTTTGAGAGAAGGAGAAGGCGTTGCAGCGCATGTTTTAAGGAAGTTTGGAATAGATCTCGTTGATCTCAGACGTGAATTGATAGATGAAATGGGCGGTGCTTCGCAAAACAACGAAGATTCCGATGATGATGATTTCACACGTCCAAACCCATCTCAGGACGTTATGCGATCTGTTAAAAATCTCGAAGGACTTGGAGTCGATCTTACAGAGGAAGCCAAAAACGGTAAACTTGATCCCGTCATAGGCAGAGAACGTGAGATTGAAAGGATCATGCAAATTTTAACGAGAAGAAAGAAAAACAATCCTGTCTTGATAGGTGACCCGGGTGTGGGTAAAACCGCGATAGTTGAAGGGTTAGCGCAAAGGATTTCGTCCGGTGATGTGCCGGAATTGCTGAGAGGTAAGGTCATTTTTTCGCTTGACATAGCGGCACTTATAGCCGGCACAAAGTATCGCGGTGAATTTGAAAAAAGGCTCAAAAAAGTTATAGGAACCGTTAAAGACGATCATTCCATAATTCTTTTTGTCGATGAAGTTCACACGATAGTGGGAGCAGGAGCGGCCGAAGGTGCAGTTGATGCCGCAAATATACTTAAGCCCGCCCTGTCTCGCGGAGAACTTCAAATGATAGGATCAACAACGCCTGATGAGTACAGGCAATTCATAGAAAAGGACGCGGCGCTTGAAAGAAGATTCCAAAAAATTTATGTCGGAGAGCCAACGACGGACCAAACGCTTGAGATACTCAAAGGATTGAAGTCCAAGTACGAAATACATCACAAAGTGAGATATACCAATGACGCACTTGATTTGGCCGTTAAACTCTCTCAAAGGTACATAACGGACCATTATCTTCCGGATAAGGCCATAGATCTCATAGATGAAGCAGGGGCAAGTGCAAGGCTCAACAGCATGACAGTTCCCGATGAGATAAAGGAACTTGAAAGGAAGATAAAGACAATTCAAGAAGAAAAAGAACTTTCAATAGCACAGCAAAATTACGATCGTGCCGCCGAGGTAAGGTTTAAAGAAAGAGATCTTCAGCAGTTGCTTAACGATAAGTACAACGAGTGGAAAAAACGCAGAGAGACGGAAATAATAACGGTTGATTCGGACAGCATAGCCAAAACTATATCCATATGGACGGGAATTCCGCTTACCAAACTTGAAAAGACCGAAAGTGACAGACTCTTGAAACTTGAAGAAGAACTTCACAGACGTATCGTTGCTCAGGAAGAGGCCATTAAAGCCGTCTCAAGTGCCATAAGACGTGCAAGATCTGGTCTTAAAGATCCGAGAAGGCCGATGGGATCGTTCATGTTCCTCGGTCCGACAGGCGTCGGTAAAACAGAACTTGCCAAAGCGCTTGCGGAATATCTCTTTGGTGACGAGAATGCCCTTGTGAGAATCGATATGTCCGAATACATGGAGAGGTTTTCGGTATCGAGGCTTGTGGGCGCACCTCCTGGTTATGTTGGATATGAGGAAGGCGGAACTTTAACCGAAAAAATAAGAAGAAAACCATTTTCGGTTGTGCTTCTTGATGAGATAGAAAAGGCACATCCGGATGTTTTCAATCTGCTGCTTCAGATACTGGATGACGGAAGATTGACGGATTCGCAAGGTCACATAGTAGATTTCAAAAACACGATACTCATAATGACATCTAATCTCGGAGGAGAGTTCATAAACAAAACAAAAAGAGGGCTTGGGTTCGTCGAAGAAAGCAGCGATGCAAATTACGAAAGCATGAAATCCATAGTCATGGATGAAGTTAAAAGGACGTTCAGGCCGGAATTTTTGAACAGGCTCGATGAAATCATAGTGTTCCATCCGCTTAGCAAAGCGCATATAGAGAAGATCATAGACATATTGCTTGGAGACCTTAAAAAGCGTCTTTCCGAGCGCAGCATAAAGATTTTAGTAAGCGATCAGGCCAAGGAACTCGTAATTTCTAAAGGGTTCGATCCTATTTATGGTGCAAGACCGTTGAAGAGAGAAATACAAAAAATGATAGAAGATCCGCTTTCGGAGGATTTGCTGTCAGATAGGTTTGAAGACGGAGATACCATAGTTATAGGCGCTTCTTCTGGCAAGATCGTCTTTAAAAGGAAGAGAGAAAGAAAGGTTGCGTTAAGTGAGCCGGGACAAAAATAAAATCGTTTACGTATGCTCTGAATGTGGACCGATGAGCACGTTCCGGAGGCGGAACGAAACAATCGCACAATTGCCGAACGAATCCGCTGTGCCTACCACAACCTCCCCTACAAAGCCCTGCCAAAAGTTATGCTAAGGTATTTGGCAATGGTGTCAACAAAGCAGCTTAATCTGTTACCAGCCAAGGGAGGAGTGTCACCTTACCTGAGCCCTCATGTTATTTTGGGTGGAAGGAACTGGGATTTTAATAAGCATTGCCAAATCCCATTTGGAGCTTATGTTCAGGCATACCAGGAAAATGCACCAAAAAATTCCAATGATCCTCGAACAATTGATGCAATCTACCTACGTCCTACCAATAATATTCAAGGAGGACATGAGCTCATGGATGTTGGAAGAATTGAAAAAAAATTAAAAAATGGTACCTGAAAATCGATCCAGAAGAATGTTACCTAAAAATCGATACGGAAGGCACGGGATGACCCGTGATCAACACCAAGAGTGATTCTGTGATTCGAAAGTTCTTTTTAGCGAGGAG